>CAYMER010000057.1:0-5399 GCA_964389345.1 uncultured bacterium
AGGCTACAATCAAGTATTCGGCCGTGCAGAACTTGTGCGCTGGCGACAAGGAAGGCAAAGGCGGCATTTATAATTTTGTGACGAACCGCGGCCTCTGCCAGGGAGCGCATTCCAAGATCTCATGGACGCAAGTCGAGACAGGTTCTGCGATCACGTGGAAATATCCGAGCTGCATCCTGCAGGGCGATCATTCGATCGGAGAATTTTATTCCGTAGCCGTCGTGAACAATCACCAGCAGGCTGATACAGGGACCAAGATGATCCATCTTGGCAAGAACACAAAAAGCACGGTCATCTCCAAAGGCATCTCCGCGCGTTTTGGCAAGAACACTTACCGCGGGCTTGTGAAGATGGTGCCGAAGGCCGTGGGATCGCGCAATTACACGCAATGCGATTCGCTTTTGATGGGGGATCGGTGCAGCGCGAACACATTCCCGACGCTTGAAGTGAGTAATCGCACCTCGCGCGCCGAGCACGAGGCGACGACCTCCCGGATCAACGAAGACCAGCTTTTTTATTGCCGGCAGCGCGGCATGTCCCAGGAGAATGCCATTTCCATGATCGTTCATGGGTTTTGCAAAGAGGTGTTCAAAAATCTGCCGATGGAATTCGCCGTCGAGGCCCAGCGGCTGATGAGCGTGACGCTTGAGGGGAGTGTTGGATGATAAGCGTACGGCGCAAGGTGTACGGCGTACCGCGTGACGAGCACTTTCGCCGTACCCCGTACTCCGTACGCCGTACTCATAAGGAGAAAAAATGCTAGAGATCAAAAACTTACACGTCAGCGTTGAAGGTGTCGAGATGCTAAAGGGAATCGATCTTACGGTTAGCAAGGGAGAAGTGCATGCCATCATGGGGCCGAACGGTTCCGGGAAAAGCACGCTGACGCGTGTCTTGGCCGGACATCCATCGTATGTCGTGACACAAGGAGGCGCGACTTATGAAGGGAAAGACCTGTTTCAGATGGCGATCGAGGACCGGGCAAGGCAGGGAGTTTTCCTCGCTTTTCAGTATCCCGTCGATATTCCGGGCGTGAACAATGCTTATTTTCTGAAAGCTGCCGTGAACGAGATCCGTAAGGCCAAAGGTCTTGAGGAACTTGATGCTATGGAATTCCTTGAATTCCTGAAAGACAAGATGAAGATTGTGGAAATGGACGAGAGCTTTCTGAACCGACCCGTGAACGAGGGCTTCTCCGGCGGTGAGAAAAAACGCAACGAGATTCTCCAGATGGTTGTCCTCAGTCCGAAGCTGGCCATTTTAGATGAAACCGATTCGGGTCTGGATATCGATGTGCTCAAGATCGTGGCGGGCGGCGTGGACAGGATGCGTAGCCCCGAGCGCGCAATCCTGCTTGTGACGCATTACCAAAGAATGCTCAATTACATCACACCCGATTTTGTACACGTTCTGATGGGCGGGAAGATCGTGCTGTCGGGCGGCAAGGACCTCGCGTTCAAGCTCGAAGAAAAAGGGTATGAGTGGGTCAAGGCATGACGAAGTCATGCTCGGTACATAGCACATGGTACTTAGTACATAGCAAGCGAAGAACAATGCTTTTCGCCAAGTACCATGTACTAAGTACTATGTACTGATTGTTGGAGAAATTATGGAAATGAATCAATATCTTAAGATGTTCGAGGCGTTGAAGGATAACCGCAAAGGCGAACCGTCCTGGCTTCTTCGTTTGCGCGAGGAGGCGATGGCAGCGTTCGTTCAAAAAGGTTTTCCGACGATAAAAGATGAGGCGTGGCGGTATACCGATCTGACAACTCTCAAGCGTCATTGCGAGGAGCCCGCCATCGCTTCAATGGCGGATGACGTGGCAATCTCTCGCTGTAAAAACAAGATTGCTTCGCCTTCGGCTCGCAATGACATGATAACTAAAGACGCTATAGATACTTATAAAACCGGAGGGGTTGAGGTGATGGATATTTCCGAAGCGATCAAGATAGCTCCGGAGCTCCTGGAAAAACATTTTGGCCGGTATGCGGATCCTGAGAAAAATTCTTTTACGGCATTGAATGCGGGATTATTCAGCCGCGGGACGTTTATCCGGATTGATGATGGTGTTATTTTAAAAGACCCCATTCGCATTGTTCATGCTGCAACGTCGGGTCCGAAGAATACAACCTTTCAGCCCCGGATGTTTATTCTGATTGGAAAGGCTAGCAAGGTTGCGATCGTGGAAACTTACACGGCGGGAGACGGAAAAGCTTATTTCACGAACGCTGTCACAGAAATCGTTCTGGAAGAGGGCGCCCAGCTGGAACATTGTAAGATCCAACGGGAGCATCCGGAGTCTTTTCATATTGCGACGACACAAGTGGTTCAGCGCCGCGGGAGTTCCTTTATCTCATTTGCTCTTTCGACCGGGGCCCGATTAATGCGCAATGACTGCCGCGTGGTGCTCGCGGTGGAAGGTGCGTCTTGTGAACTTAACGGGCTTTATCTGGGCGATAAGGACCAGGTTCTGGATCATCAGACTTTTGTGGACCATCAAAGACCGGACGGCAAAAGCGACCAATTTTTCAAAGGGCTCATGGCGGGGAACTCACAGGGGGTTTTTCGCGGGCATGTCATGGTGCGCCAGGATGCCCAGCGAACAGACGCGCATCAAACCAATAAAAATCTTCTTCTTTCAAATACCGCGAAGGTCGATACCCAACCTCAGCTGGAGATCCTTGCCGATGACGTCAAGTGCAGTCACGGTGCGACGATCGGCCAGCTTCAGGAAGACGAGCTTTTTTATCTGCGCTCGCGCGGGATCGGCGAGCAAGAAGCCGGGCGCATCCTGGCTCAGGGATTTGCCCAGGAAGTGATCGAGCGTTCGAGCCTTAGTTTCATGAAAGAGGAATTAACGGCTCTGGTTAATGAGAAATTGAAAGAGCAGCTTTGTGGCTATTCATAACAAAATTCTTTGTCATTGCGAGCCCCGCCAGTGGCGGGGCGAAGCAATCCCGTTTAAAAAAAGAGATTGCCGCGTCCTAAAAAACAGGGCTCGCAATGACCGAGCGGAAGGAAAGTAAATTATGAATATAGAAACATTCGATGTAGAGCAAATACGAAAAGATTTTCCGATCCTCCGGGAGCAGGTCTACGGGAAGCCCTTGACGTATCTGGATAATGCTGCGACAACGCAAAAACCCCAGACCGTGATCGACACGCTGGCGCAATATTATTCCAAAGAGAACGCGAATATCCACCGAGGTATTTTCTGCTTAAGCGAGCAGGCGACCAAGCGTTACAAGAGCGCGCGGCATAAGGTCCAGGAATTTATCGGTGCGGCGTTCGATAAAGAGATCATCTTTGTGCGCGGGACCACGGAAGCGATCAACCTCGTGGTCCAGTGTTACGGCAGGACTTTTCTTAAAGCGGGGGATGAGGTTTTGATCACGCACATGGAACACCATTCCAATATCGTTCCTTGGCAGATGCTCGGCGAAGAGATCGGGATCAAGCTTAAAGTGGCTCCCATCAACGATCAGGGTGAGCTCATTTTGGAAGATTTCGAAAAACTTCTCACGGACAAAGTGAAATTCGTCTCGGTCGTTCATGTCTCAAACGCTCTTGGCACGATCAATCCGGTCAAGGAGATCATTCGCTTGGCGCATACGAAGGGAATTCCTGTGATGGTCGATGGCGCACAGGCCGTGGCACATACTCCCGTGAATGTTCGAGACCTCGACTGCGATTTTTATGCTTTTTCAGGGCATAAACTTCTCGGGCCGACGGGGATCGGGGTTCTTTATGGAAAAAAAGAATTTCTGGAGAAAATGCCGCCTTACCAGGGAGGGGGCGATATGATCCGCTCCGTGAGTTTTGAAAAAACGACCTACAACGACCTGCCCTATAAATTCGAGGCGGGGACACCGCATATCGCCGGCGTGATCGGGCTTGGCGTGGCGATCGATTACATCCAGTCGATTGGGCTTGAACGGATCGAGGCATACGAGCAGGAACTTTTGAACTATGGGACCAAAAAGCTTTTGCAGGTTCCGGGCCTCAGGCTTATTGGGACCGCGAAGCATAAATCCGCCATTCTTTCTTTCGTGCTGGGGGAGGCGCACGCGCATGATATCGGGACGATTCTGGATCGCCAGGGGATCGCGATACGCGCGGGGCATCATTGCGCCATGCCCGTGATGGAGCGTTTCAATGTGCCGGCCACGACGCGCGCGTCGCTCGCCTTTTATAATACACGTGAAGAGATCGACCGGATGATCGCAGCCCTTCATGAGGTGACCGAGGTGTTCCGGTGAACGAAAATAAAGGTGCCAGGCACCTTTTACCTAAAATGGTGCCTGGCACCTTTATTTATGAGGATGGGGCTATTAGATGAACGGGGACATTCGAGAGCTTTATCAGCAGATGATCATGGACCACAACAAGAATCCAAGGAATTTTCATGCGATGGCGGATGCCGACCGGATGGTGGAAGGTTATAACCCTCTTTGCGGAGACCATTTTAAGGTCTATCTAAAGCTGGAGGGAGATGTGATCAAAGATATTAGCTTCGACGGCTCCGGGTGTGCAATCTCAAAATCTTCCGCTTCGATGATGACCGCGGCGCTCAAGGGGAAAACCCGGCAAGAGGCCCGGACGCTTTTTGGAGAGATCCGCAAAATGCTTTCGCGCGGGATTGGCGAACCGTTTGATGCTGCAAAAGTGGGAAAGCTCGCCACGCTCGGCGGGGTGTGTGAATTTCCCTCGCGCGTCAAATGCGCGTCGCTTCCGTGGCATACCATGCTGGAAGGGCTTGAGCCTACGGGGAAACAGGTTACGACGGAGTAAATACAAGTCACCCAGTCACCACGTCGCCAAGACACCAAGATAAAGCAGCTTCAGGTGACATTGTGACTTGGTGACTTTGTGACGGAAAAATATCAGACAGGAAATGGGACGGTATGACAACAGAACGTGACTTGCCGGATCCAATGGTTCAGCAGGTGTGGGATCAGTTAAGACTTTGCCATGACTACGAGATCCCGGTCAATATCGTGGAGCTGGGGCTTATCTACGGTTTTGAGGTGAAGGAACGTCCAGAAGGCGGGAAGTCAGTCGAAGTCCGAATGACCTTCACCAGTCCCATGTGCCCGATGGGGGATCTTATCAAAAAAGATGTGGAGCGACGCGTTTCGATCGTTCCCGGCGTCAAAAAAGTCTCCGTCGTGATCGCCTTTGACCCGCCCTGGGATCAAACCCGCATGAGCGAAGCCGCGAAGCTCCAGCTAGGACTTTTGTAAGCGCTCTTCCTTCTCGTTCCTAAGCATACCTTCCTAACCCTCCAAGAGCCTATCCGGTTATCAAGCTTTGGGACGGTTTTCTTTCGGGAGAACCGTCCCTGACTGATATCAGGGCAGGCTTTAGGCGGTGCACTTCCTTTATTGATCTCGCGT
>CAYMER010000058.1:0-2697 GCA_964389345.1 uncultured bacterium
TCCTGTCTTTTTTTTTTTCAAGCAGAAGACGGCATACGATATCATAGCCGGTGACTGGAGTTCAGACGTGTGCTCTTCCGATCTGTTTTTTCTTGAGAATGCTTCTGGCGAAAACATCTGCCATGATCGCGTACTGGAAGAGTTCATAAGCGGAGGGGTTCAAGTTCGCTCCCACATCCGCGGTAACGGACATGCCGTGGAGTGTCGGAGTCGCGATGGCGATGTAGGGACGTTTGATCCCGGGCAACATACCAAGATGGAGCGTGGAGGCGGCAACCATGGCGCCTGTGTTCCCCGCGGAAACGGCCGCAGCACAATCTTTTTTCTTTAAAAGATCGATACACACACCTATCGAGGAATCTTTTTTCCTGCGAAGCGCGGCAACCGGCGACTCCCCCATGCCGATGACTTCACTTGCTTCAAGAAGGACGATCTTGCCGCCAAGAACCTTGTGCTTGTTCAGTTCCCGCTTGAGAGCGGCGGTCTGACCGACAAGAACGATCTCCAGATGTTCGAAGTCGTTGGCGGCCATCACCGCGCCTTCGACCACAACCTGAGGGGCGTAATCCCCTCCCATTCCATCCAGGGCAATCCGGATCATGATGTTATTTCTTCTCCTGGGTCTTAACCTTGATCGCCTTCACCAGCTTCCCCTTGTAGAAGCCGCAGGCAGCGCAGATGCGGTGGGGTAGGATGAACGCGCCGCACTGCGCGCACTGCGAGCGGGACTGGGGGACCAAATAGTCGTTAGCCCGGCGCAAACGCGAGCGCGTGTTCGAATGTTTTCTCTTAGGATGTGCCATGATGTCGCTCCTTCTTGGATTTCTCTTTTTTTATGATAACTGGGGAAGCATGATAGCCATTTTCTTTACAATTGCAAGAGCCTTCATTGAGATCGATGCCGCAATGAGGACAAAGTCCCCGGCAGTTTGCTTTGCACAGATGAACCAGCGGATGTTCGACGATCAGGAGTTCGCGTACGTTTTCAAGTGGTTCGATCGCTTCCTTGCCTGAGAGGTCGAATATCCAGTCGACCGGAAAAGATAACCCCTCGTTTTTTTCCTTTAGGCATTTTCCGCAGATCCGCTTGACCGCGGTCGTCAGGGTTCCCTGCAAACGAAGCATGCCGCCGCTTTTTTCAGCTTCTCCGGTAAGAAAGATGGGTTTCGTATAAAGCATGTCCGGAAACTCCACCTCGATCGTCTTCGCGTCGTAGGACCCCTCGACAGGGATCGAGATACCCTCTTGGAATTCCGAAAGAACGAATTGCATCTAGCGCGCTCCCGCTTTCGCGAACTTTTTTTTGATCCGGGCAGCGACCGGCGCCGGGACATAACGGGTCACATCACCGCCCAACTGGGCGATCTCTTTGATGAGGCGCGAGGAAAGATAGAAATGGGATTCGGACGGCATCAGGAACATGGTATCGATCTTGGGAGCAAGCTTGCGGTTGGTGAGAGCCATTTGGAACTCATAATCGAAATCCGAGGTTGCCCGGATGCCCCGGATAAGCGTAAACGCTTTTTCTCTTAGAGCGAGACGAACCGTCAGGCCTTCCCAACATTCCACCTTAACCTGGGGCCGATGTTTGAGCGCCGCTTTCAAGAAACTCACCCGCTCCTGGGCCGTAAAAAGAGTCTTTTTGGAAGGGTTCGAGGCCACGACCACGATCAGTTCATCAAAGAGATTGAGAGCCCGTTCGATCAGATCCAGATGACCGAACGTGACAGGATCAAAGCTCCCCGGATATATAGCTTTTCGTTTTTTCATGAGTTGATTCCAATCGGAAAAAAAATGATAGGCAGGCTTGCCCGATCCGCTTGGTGCGGATCCATTTGAGGTTCTTAAGCTCGGCATTCGGCAGCTCTTCCCGCCACATATGCCCCACCACCACTTGCGCGAAAGGCAGGACTATATTAGACGCATCCAGCCTCATCAATGTCTTTTTGACCAGTCCTTTCATGAAAGGCGGGTCCACAAAAATGAGCGCGAAACTTTGCTTTTGTTTCTCAAGCTTCCGGATTGCCGTAAGCATTTCCATAGGAAGGATCTTACCTTGAGAACAGATCTCTAGGCTTGCCAGATTCTTTTCGATGATCTTTTGGGCCCAAGGCCCGTCATCCACAAAGGTTGCGCTGAGAGCGCCCCGGCTTATGGCCTCCAGTCCGAGACTTCCCGAACCGGCATAAAGGTCCAGAACGTGCTTTCCGAATACGAAGGAACCTACAATGTTAAAAAGGGTCTCTTTGGTCCGGTCCGTCATAGGACGGGTCAGCTTGTTCTTTGGGAAATCGATCTTCCGGGATTTGAATTTGCCGCTGATGATGCGCATGGTTGTAGTTTAATCGGTTTTGGGCATTTGTTCGAGATATTTTTGGACCCAACCCGGAGTTTTTTGGGGTGCGCTTCCGGAAATTCCCTGGATCAATTTTTGGGCTTCCCGCCTTGCCTGAAGCAGGATGGCCTCGTCGGTGACCGGATGTGCGACGCGAAAGAGAGGCTCGCCGGATTGGCGGATCCCCCAAAGATCTCCCTGCCCGCGAAGCTTCAGATCTTCGTCCGCGATAAGAAATCCATCGCACAGTTTGGTGAGAAGCCTGAGGCGCATCTTTCCTTCTTCGGTCGTGGGCTCGCCGAAAAGAAAACATTCTGATTCCAGCTTGCCGCGGCCTATACGACCACGCAATTGGTGGAGCT
>CAYMER010000059.1:0-3686 GCA_964389345.1 uncultured bacterium
GAAAACTCACCGGCATGGCGTTCCGCGTTTCGACGCCGGACGTTTCCGTGGTCGATCTCACGTTCCGTTCTTTAAAAGATACCTCGATCGAAGAGATCGACGCACTTCTCAAGAAAGCCTCTCAGTCGTATCTGAAGGACATTCTTGGCGTGACCGATGAGGAAGTCGTTTCAACGGACTTCATTCACGACCCGCGTTCCTCGATCTACGATTCGCTGGCGACGCTCCAGAACAACTTGAAAGGCGAAAAACGCTTCTTCAAGCTCGTTTCCTGGTATGACAACGAATGGGGTTATTCCAACCGCGTGGTGGACCTCATCCGTTTCATGGCCAAAAAAGACGGGGTAAAATGACGCGTTTCTTGCGTCATCCCCGAATGCTTTAATCGGGGATCCAAAACTGGATTCCCGCTAAAAACATGCGGGAATGACAAAGCTAATGGGGAGATAATGAAAAAGAAATCGGTTAGGGATGTCGATGTTCGCGGGAAACGCATTCTCATGCGCGTGGACTTCAATGTTCCCATGAAGGACGGTGTGGTCCAGGACGACACCCGCATTCAGGCGACGCTTCCCACGATCAAGTACGTGCTGGAGCAGGGCGCTAAAAGCCTAGTCCTCATGTCTCATCTCGGTGATCCCAAAAAGGACATGGAAAAAGCAAAAGAGAAGGCCGCAAAAGACGGAAAACCGTTTGACGAAAAAAAATACATCGAAGGCAAACACAAAATGGCGCCCGTGGCCGCTGCGCTCGCCAAACTGCTCGGAAAAGAAGTAAAACTCGCCCCCGCGTGCATGGGTCCCGAAACCGAGGCGATGGTGAGGGCGATCCCACAAGGCGGCATCCTGATGCTTGAGAACACCCGCTTCCATAAAGAAGAGACTTCCAAGGACGCCGCGGAGCGGGAAAAAATGGGGAAGGTTCTCGCGCAATACGGCGATATTTTTGTCAACGACGCCTTTGGGTCCGCGCACCGCGCTCACGCTTCAACGGAAGCAGTGGCGCATTTTCTTCCAGCAGTCGCCGGATTTTTGATGGAGAAAGAACTGGATTATTTGCAGGACAAGGTCGTTGATAATCCCGCGCGTCCTTTTGTTGCGATCATCGGGGGTGCCAAGGTTTCTTCCAAGATCGAGGTGCTTGAAAGTTTGCTCGGAAAAGTGGATCGGCTGATCGTCGGAGGCGGCATGGCGTACACGTTCCTCAAAGCCAAGGGACTTTCAGTCGGCGCATCGCTTGTGGAAGATGACATGCTTGAAACCGCTCGGAAGATCCTCCAAAAGGCCTACGAAACCCATATTTACATTTATCTTCCGATCGACCACATCGTGACCACGGAATTCTCCCCGAATGCTGAAGCTAAGCACGTGGCGCGCGGGAATATTGAGGCCAATGAAATGGGCATGGACATCGGCCCGCTCACGATCGACAAGTTTAAGGGCGCGTTGCGAGGCGCCAAGACCGTTTTTTGGAACGGTCCGGTCGGCGTGTTCGAATTTCCGAAATTTGCGACCGGCACCATGGCTCTCGCAAAGGCGATCTCGGAGCTTCCGGATTGCGTGACCGTGATCGGCGGCGGAGACTCGGTCGCGGCTGTGAATCAATCAGGCATCGCGGCGAAGATCTCGCATATTTCCACAGGCGGCGGCGCGTCGCTTGAGCTTGTGGAAGGAAAAACACTCCCGGGCGTGGCTGCGCTCCAGGACAAGCACTGTTCATGATTTAATTTAAAAGTTAACAGGGCTAGTACTGCTAACCCATAAATTTGATCTTTAAGCAGTACAAGTAAAATCCAAGAAAGAACTCTTATGAAAAAAAGACCTTTGATTGCCGGAAACTGGAAAATGTACAAGACGGCCTCCGAAGCCGTCACGCTTGTTCAGACGCTCAAAGCGGCCGCTCATACGATCTCGAATGTCACGATCGTGATCTGTCCGCCCTTTACGGCCCTTAGTGAAGTTTCAAAGGTCCTGAAAGACACCTCGATCGAACTCGGCGCGCAGAATATGTATTGCGCTCCTGAAGGAGCGTTCACGGGCGAGATCTCGCCGACGATGCTCAAGGACAGCGGCTGCCGTTACGTGATTCTCGGGCATTCCGAGCGCCGTCAATACTTCAAAGAGGATGACATCCTGATCCACGAAAAAGTGAAGACGGCTCTTAAGTACAGCATCATCCCGATCGTATGCGTCGGTGAAACGCTTGCGGAGCGGGATACGAAAAAACATTTCGATGTCGTCAAGACGCAATTCGACGAATCACTCGGCCATCTTGAAAAAGAGGAAATCGCCAAAGTCGTGATCGCCTACGAACCGGTCTGGGCCATCGGCACGGGGAAGACCGCAACGCCGGATCAGGCCGAACAGATGCACTCGTATATCCGCCGGCTCCTCAACGAGCGCTATACTCAGGAGGTCGGAAGCCGTATACCCATTCTTTACGGAGGGAGCGTAAAACCGGACAATACGAAATCCCTGATGGAAAAACCCAACATCGATGGCGCCCTGGTCGGTGGCGCATCCCTCAAGGCGGAATCCTTTACCCAGATCATCCAGGCAGCCCAACAAACTTACGAATCGGGGAACCAATCATGAATATTCTCGTAGTCTGCATTCACATCATCGTTTGCTTCGTCCTGATCATCGTCATTCTGCTCCAGGCCGGCCGGGGGCAGGGTCTCACGGGTGCAAGTTTTGGCGGTAATGTTCAGTCGCTTTTCGGGACCAAAGCTTCGTCCTTTCTGACCAAAGCCACAAGCGTCTGCGCGATTCTCTTTCTTTTCACCTGCATTGGTTTGAACATTATCGAGGTTCAAAAGAGTCGCTCACTTTTTAAATCTCCGAACGCTCAGGCAGCGCTTGATGTGGAGCAGATCAAGAAAGCGCTTGCAAAGATCGGCAAGACCGATAAAGCCGGAACTCCCACGGCAACCAAGACCGTTACGGTCCAGAAAACCGATGCCGAAAAAACTGCAGGCGTCGCGAAAACTGAATCGGAAACTCTCAAAAAAGAAGTCGTCACCCCCGCGGCAGCAGCGGCTACGAAACAATAGCCGGACTCTCGGTCCTTCCGCCCGATGCGGACCTTATGAAAGTCTCCGAGCCGGAAACCGGAGAATTACGCTATATCAAGGGTGTTGGTCCCAAACGCTCCCTTGTTTTCCAGAAGATCGGCATCCATTCGGTTCGTGACCTGCTCTATCTTTTTCCGCGCCGCTACGAAGATCGATCCCATTTTGCGCCGCTGAATAACCTCCCCATGAATGAGCCCATCACATGCCGCGGCGAGGTCGTGGATGTGAAATTTAAACCCATTCGCGGTATGCCCATAGTCGAAGTCCTGTCCGGCGATGAGGGGGTAACCTTGTGCGCTGTCTGGTTCAACCAACCTTACCTGAAAAAACTCTTCCAGTACGGCCAGCAGGTCATTCTGTACGGAAAAGTCGAGCTCTATAAAAAGAACATTCAGATGTCAAATCCGGAATTCGAGATCGTGGACGATGCTGAGGCAACGTCCATCCATACCGGACGCATCACACCGATCTACCCGCTGACCGAAGGACTTTTCCAGCGATCCCTTCGCACCACCCTTAAAGAAACCATCGAACATCATCTGGACGGCGTCCTCACGGACATTTTACCGAGATCGGAAGAGCGTCGTGTAGGGAAAGAGTGTTCAGAGCCGTG
>CAYMER010000060.1:0-3495 GCA_964389345.1 uncultured bacterium
GCCATCAGGATCGGCAGAATGTTGAGCGAGTTCCATCCCAGAAAGGGGACTGTGAAGGGAAGCGTCATAAAATGGTCCGGCGCGGAAAGATCTTTGATCCATCCGATGAACGGGGCACCGTGAAGCTCGATCGCTTCAGGCAGGATTTTAAACATGGCAATAAAAACCGGTATCTGGATCAGCATGGGAAGGCATCCCATCATGTGATTTACTTTGTTTCGCCGGTAAAGCTCCATGAGCGCTTTCTGGGACTTCGCGGGATCTTTCTTGTTGTGCTCCTGGATCGCTTTCATCTTCGGCGCCAGGATCTGCATTTTTTTCATGCTCGAATAACTAATGTGTGTGAGCGGCGCAAAAAGCAGCTTGATGAGGAAGGTCAGTATCACAAGCGCCCAGCCAAAATTATGCGTATATTGGTTCAGGAATTTCAGAACCGTAAGGATCCCCGTCTTGAAAAGCCCGAAGAACCCACGGGAAAAAACTTCTTCAAATCCCGCCCCAAAGCTTTTGAGCAGTTCGTAGCGCTGCGGCCCGGCAAAGATCAAAAAGCTGCGCTCTCCTTCGCCTCCCGCGGGCACCGTCAAAGGCTCCAGCGTCATTCGCCCCCAAAGATTTTTCTTATCCGCCGTCGCGCCTCCTTCGATGATCTTGCTGTCGGGCTTCACAAGCAGCGCAAAATATTTTTTGATGAAACCCGTCCATGCGGTCGGATCGGGGAAGGAAAAGCCTTTCTTCTTGATGCCAGAGAGATCTTTGGTTTGGAGCTTGTCGGTATAGGCCACCGCATCGTAATAGCCATAGTTCTTCAGGGCCTCTTCTTCGTTACCCAGTCCATAATTCAGCGTAACGGGGAAATGTTTTTCACGGTCGGAAAGGTTCTTGATCCGAACGACGAGGTCGATCACGGGCTTATTGTCGCGGAACATGAAGGTTTTGATCAGCTGATATTCCCCCGGCAGCTCATAGGAGAATTCCACGCTTTCGCCCTTGCGGGTCATTTTAAAGATCGTTTCCGCAAGGTCTGCTTTTTCATGCAGAACGCTCACGCCAAAAATGCCGGACTCTCGCGGGTCGCCCGAAAAAAAGTTTGTTTTGGTAAAGGCCTGCCGGTCTCTCTCTCCCAGAAAAGAAAGGGCTGCGATCGTTCCTCCCAGCGTAGAAAATTCTGCCTCGTAGAAAGAGTTTTTGAAAAGCGCGACAGCCGGGGCCGCCGCCTTTTTCAGCGACGCTCCTTCGGAAATAGCCAGCGGTTTCTCTTCCTTCGTAGAGGCAGGCACGCCCTGGGAGACGACCGTCTGCGCGGGCTGTTTCTGATACGCGGCAGGATAGAATTTTTTGAGCAGCATGGGGTAGAGCAACATGACCGCCATGGCGAGAACGATTGCTTTAACAGTGTTTTTATCCATGTTTTTTCCTTATTGAACGGGGTCGAATCCGCCGGAGTGGAAGGGGTGGCACTTACAAAGTCTCTGGAGCGCGAGCCGGGCGCCGGAGAGCGCGCCTTTTTTTCTCAGGGCCTCTTCCGCATAAACGGAACAGCTCGGTGTGAAACGGCAACAGGGGCCTAAAAGCGGCGCAACGCAAGCGCGATAAAAGCGAATTGTGAGAATCAGGAAATGTTTCACGCCCAGGCTCCTGCTTTTTTGAAAAGCTTGATAAGGTCTTCTTTCGCGGCCAAAAAAGAAGGTTTCTTTTTTGCGTGACGGACTTTCACCAAACAAACCGCCTCCGGGTGAAGCCGCGCTTGCTGCTCTCGAAAGATCTCCCGGACGCGCCGTTTCCATAGGTTCCGCCCCACCGCGGTCGGATCTGTTTTGCGGCTCACCACGATCCCGATCATGGGTTTTTTCTCCGGCGCCGCTTGTCCTTTTTCGTCCCGCTTTCCGACCCATAAATAAAAAAACTCTCCCCGAGCGAACTGTCCTCTCTCGACGAGATGTTTGAAGGTTGTTTGCCGGCGGATCCGCTGAGCCGCGCCGAGCCGCTTCGTAGGTTCCACCGCTCAGCCCTTCGCCGTTTTAATTTTTACGAAAGCACGGTCCCGATACCAATCAAACTCATCTTTTCCGAGATTGGGGCCGTCCAAACTACCCTTCCGGAAAAGAAGAGTGGTGTTTAGACGGGCCGGCTCTGTGACCCGTAAGATCAACAAGAGCACAGCGCTAGACTTGTGTCAGCTTTTTCCGGCCCTTTTTGCGGCGACGTGCAAGGACTTTCCGTCCTCCGGCAGTCCTCGTGCGGGCAAGAAAGCCATGCTTGTTACGACGTTTTCTTTTGGAAGGTTGGTATGTTCTTTTCATGAGGCGTGAATTATAGTGAAGTTCGTTTGTAATATCCAGCGTTTTGTTTAGCTCGCGCCAAAAAATCTTTTTTCTTTCTTTTCCCGCTCGTCTTTCTTTTCAAAAAGTTTTTCCGCTTGCCTCTGGACAAAAAAATTTTTTGTTGTAGACTGTCCTCTCTTGCAGGTTCCGTTCGCTTCTTTTCCCAGGAGCGAACGCTTATTTTGGCCTGTTTTTTGTTGTGGAAAACATGTTTATAAGCTATTTATTCATTTTAGTTAATTTCGCTTCGCCAGAATACATTATTCAAAATAATAAAGTTTTTCTTATTAATAACTTGTTTATAACTATAAAAGGCTCCCTGCGCCCGTGAATCAGCCTCTTTCTTCGCCTTTTGTCGCCCCGCCGACGGACCTTTGGAAAAAGATTTGCGTCGTTCTCTCTAGGGAATTAAGCGAGCGGTCTTTTAAAACCTGGTTTGAGCCGATCTCTCTCTGGGGGGTTTCTGCGGAGGCTCTAACTTTGAGCGTCCCCGACCAATATTATGGAAAGTGGCTTGAGGACCATTACCAAAACCTTATTCTTTCTTCCGTTGAAGAGGTTGTTGGACATCCTTTAAAAATCGCCTATCAGGTGGTGGCGCCACCCAAAGCCTCCCCCGCGCTTCCTAATTCCTCCCCTGCGAGGGAAAGAGACGAGCCTCTCGCGGGATTAAATAAAAAATATACTTTCGACGATTTTGTTATCGGTCCCGGAAATCGCTTTGCTCATGCGGCCTCGGTTGCTGTCAGTGAATCTCCCGCCAAACAGTATAATCCTCTCTTCATTTACGGCCCGACGGGTCTCGGAAAAACCCATCTCTTGCAGTCCATCGCCCACGAGATGAAAAAGCGACATCCGGAGTTTAAGATCTTGTATATATCCAGTGAAAAATTCACCAATCAGCTGATTACCGCCATCCAAACTAAATCCACGCCGCAATTTCGCGCAAAATATCGCACGCTCGATCTTTTACTCATCGATGATGTCCATTTTATCGCGGACAAGAATTCAACCCAGGAAGAGTTCTTTAATACCTTCAACACTCTTTACGATGCCCACAAGCAAATCGTGGTCACCAGCGACCGTCCTCCTCGCGAGATTCCGGGTTTGGAGGAGCGGCTTGTTTCGCGTTTTGGCTGGGGCTTGGTCACCGACATTCAGCCCCCTGATTAGA
>CAYMER010000061.1:0-4243 GCA_964389345.1 uncultured bacterium
CCCATCCGTTGTGTTAGCGCGTCGGTTGCTTTTTGCCCGGGTTCGTCCGCGTCCAGACATAAGAAAACTTCAATGAATTTCTCCATCCATTCGTAATCGTGCTGGATCCATTCCGTATTCGGATCACGCCCGTCCGATCCCGGCCACTTGGCCCCGAACGGCACGCTTACCGCCGGAAATCCATATACCGCCAGTGTCATGGCGTCTATCTCGCCCTCCGTGATGAATAAATCCTCCTGTTCCGCCGGCATCGCCTGTATCCCAAACAACATTTTTGCCGCGCCTTTTGGCAGGACAAACATCTTGGTCTTGTCCGTGATATTTCTGAATTTAAGACTGTTCAGTTTCCCGTCCGTCGTATAACTCGGGAATACTACGCACTCCCCGTCCTTGCTTTCGCCAATCTTGTACTGATCCAGCACCGCCGCCGGTATTTTTCGCTCTTCCGTCAACCACTTGAACACCTTGCCTTCTGGCCGCAACACCACAAACTCTTTCTCTAAATTCTCCGGCGGGGGTAACGCTATCTTTCCTTCCGGCTGACCTCTGACTTCTGACCTCTGGCCTCCTCCGGAGCTCACCCGCCTCCATCCCCGATCCTCTTTCATCCCCAGGAAGTCCATCGCCTCTTTCATCGCCGGCACAAACGCAATCTTCCGGACCGCCATCCATAACGATAATAAATTCCGCCCGCGATACTGGTCCACCGACGCAAAGTCAGCCCAATACCCTTGTTTTGCACCGCTTAAATGGATCCGTAGGCTCGTCCCCGGCGTCCCGGATACGTCCCCGCAAATCCACTCCACCCCGTCTTTTTTCCCGGAAGGCAGAAGGTACGCGCACACGCTCTCCGCCCGTTGATTCAACCTGTCCTTGATCTCATTTCCATCCATTTTTATGCTCCTATTTTTGCTAATGCCAAATACGCTTTTTCAACATTCTTTTCTGCATCCGTCACATCCTCGTTATCCCAGGATCGGCCTCCGCCGGCAGACTTGCTTCCTCCCCGGGCCGCCACTTCCAGGTAAGCGCGCAATTTTTTAATCGGCATGTCCGGGACGGCCAATGACTCCGCCATGTCCCGTACAAAATCACGGATTCCGTCCTCCCGGTATTCTTCCGGGCATCCTTTGATCGCGTTTTCTATGTCCACGTCCCGCAACTGCGCGAATTCGGGGCGTATTTTTTTTATCAGAATGACTTGCTCCAGTATCCCCTCCGGAATAACCTCCGGAATTTCAGAAATAATACCGGTCGGCGGGGGCGCCGCCTCTTCTTCTTCTCTACTCTTCTCTTCTCTACTCTGAACGGTTACGAGCGGGTTAACCGGAATCGCGTTTGGGTTATCCTGTGGCAAACCCGTGGGTTTCCCGTGGGTTTCCCGTGGGATAACCTGTTTTCCTTTCGGACGCCCGCCTTTACGGCCATTTTCGTAACTGGTCATTAGTCCTTGGTTATATTCTTCCCAATCGTGAACGATAAATTCCGTTTTTTCTCTTTTTAAGAATCCGGAAGAAATTAAAACTTTTACAAGTTTTTTTGCTTTTCCTTTATATTGGCATACCGCCTTGATGTTTTCCTCGTCGTCCGGGATCAATGCCGACTTGCGCATTTCGCAGAATCCCCATAGCCGGATCAGGTAAAGCGGGGCCATATCTTCATTTAATAAATTGCACAATTTCCGTGTTTTATAATGATCCAGAAAGTCAGGTTTAATTATCATATATTTACCATCTCCCTCTCCTTCTCGGGCATCGCCCGGTAAAATCAAATACTCGTTCGTTTTTCATCACTAACAGCCGGGACGGAATAATCATTCCCGGTTTCTCGCCTTCCTTGGCTATAAAATTCACGTTACTGTTCACCCGTATTACGATCGTTTTGGTTCCAACTGTTGCCTCAAGATATTGCGGATGTTGTGTCGGAATGGATGGATAAATCTTCGTTACCTCAGCGTCCAGTATCCCTTCCCCTTCCTTCCTGTCAGCCAGGTAAACGCCCAGGGAAGCGCTTGTGGCGGCGGCGGTGTTCAACCTCGGCACACCCAGATCGCCCGCCTTTACCCCTGCTGGTGCGATTTTTTTAAGAACAAGACGGAGTTTCTGGAGCCCATCTTCTGCATAGCAAATCTCACGTCCCACCTTCACGAAGTCCTCCTCCTGATAAAGGTATTTCGACCGTAATTCTCTTACTTCTTCTCTGATCAATCCCAATCTTTTTGCCACATCATCTTCCTTGATATTAAATAACACTGTCCTCATCATGTCCTCCCTTTGAATAAAATTTTGTATGGAGTAAATGGATTGATACTCCAAGGGGGCGGGCGCGCGGGCCGATCCCCCCCCCGCCACTTACACACGCTCGCCTATGACTGAACGCGCTATGACTACATCGCTCGCTGACTCGCTCACCCAGCGCGCCTGATCCATGTCTGATCCTGTTTGCCACGTCGCATAACATGTATTAGGTGTCCTAATCGCCCTTTCTGATTTACGTCGTAACTCATTGCACTTCATACGGTTGCCTTGCTGTTCTCCAAATCGCTCGGAGTTATTAAACCTGCCGCCTTTTGGGCGCCCTCATTCCGATCAATGTTTACAGGGGTTTCGTCTTGCCGGTGGGTCATTTTCCCTACGCTACATTTTGCCCCAGGATCAACGATCTTCTTCTGGTCCGTGTCTTCCATCGGGGCATTTGCCGGCAGGATCTCCGCCTCGATTGCCGCCGGCGCCGGTGTCTCCAGGACCTCTGCCTCAATCATTTTGGCGACGGCGGGCGCTCTTTGATCATCTTTTCCTGTCTTCAAACCGATTCGGCGTTCGTATTCGGTCTTCAACCAGCACATGTATTCAACTACTTCAACATCCGATGGAGCGCTTACAGTCTGGAGCCGGGCCGTTGGAGATCCGGATAACAGCTCTGCCTTCTCCGCCAGAATGCCGAACACAATGCCTTTATCCTTGATGCTCATCTTCTTTACCTGTTCCGGATCGGATAACATTTCGATGATGCCTTCAACGCACATTCGGGCGGCGGCACTGGATAGGTTTGCCAATCTTCTTTTTTCTATATCTATATTTTCAGGTTCGCGGGCCCGCACGGCTAAGACCGTATTTGGTGAGACGTGCAGTATCTTTCCGATACGGATGGCGCCAAGGCCCTCAGCACTCAACGCCACAACAGCCCTGTAAGTATCAGGATTATTCGCGAAAAGGCGCGCGCCTGTGAACTGTGGTGTCTGCCCTAATTCTTCGGCGGCAAAAAAAGAGGCGTCCATGTGCTCTGATCCAAAAAGCTGAAGCTGATTGTCGGCTTTAATCAACGATGTGATGGGCATTATGATGCTCGCAGACTCAAGGATAATTGTTGTGGTTGCTCTTTAATTTCAAAAAAAATAACGCCGAACCCGCGGGCCACATACCACGTCATAAAACCGCCGCCGCCAGCATCAGAAAGATAATATCCACTATCCGCAGACCAGGTGTAGGTCCGGCCGTATAAATCCCGCTTGGTACATCGGACCCTGTTCGGCAGTTTTCCCTTGTCTGGAAAAAGAACGCGGATCGTTTCAGATATATGTGTCATAGCACCTCCACTTCAACCGCTATTCAACCTTCCAACGGTGGCCATGATTGCAACGCGCACCACGTCTTTGATTCGTCCCATAATCGTCCCGATGCTGTTTTCCCGCTTGTTCCCTCGCTTCGACTCGATTGGAGCGTGAACCATGTCGCAAACCCATTGGTAGCGGCACTCGCCGCCGTTACGAGCATGACGATTACAATGATTGCGAATATCATTGTGTTCATTCATATTTTCCTCTCTAATTATGACGGCGTGATTGGGCAGAAAAACGGGTAGCCGCGATCGGGGAAACTACCCGACCGGCGAAATCACCACTGTCGCTTGTTACAGCGCGGCTCCTTTTGGAAAACCCAGCGCATTCAGTGAGGATCAGGCGATTGGTGCGGGCGAATTCCTGCAACTTAGTGTCGGCGTGATACGGATCAATAGCGCCGAGTTCGTGATAGTCGCCATTAGCGACCTTGACGGTCACGATGTAGTCATACGCATCAGAGGAAATAGTCCGAAGGTTTGCTTTGGCAAAGCGATCAGTCATAATATAGTCTCCTTTTAGAGCATTGCGCTCTTGTGTGCCTCGAATTGTTCGAGGCTGGAGGCTACATTACATGGTATGCGAAGCGTCTATAATATCTTGGTAAGATATATTATGCGACGTGAC
>CAYMER010000062.1:0-6348 GCA_964389345.1 uncultured bacterium
TTATCAGGAAGGAGTGGAGGCATTCCTTGGCGGGCTTCAAAAACAGCCGGAGCTCAACGCACAACGCGCAACGCTCAACGAAGAGCTGAAAAAGCTGAAAGAAAAATACTATGCCAGAGAGGCACTGGAATTTGATGCGAAGCTTGCGGCGTGGAATGCAGAGCCGGAAAAACTGACGGAATTCCTCGCGTTTCTTACCAAGTACTATGTACCAAGTACTACCGACGCCGTACATAGTACACAGTACATGGTACTTGGCGCACTGTTTAAGGCTTTAGAACAAGAAAAAATCAAGGATGCGAAGCTCGAAGCGGAAATAAAAAAGCTTGCCCAATATGCGCACGAGACCGCGCCAAGCGCAAAGCTGAACGGCTTGGTCCAGGATTACCGCACCGGCCGGCTCTCCCTTGCCGCTCTGGCGTATGAGATAGGGGGTCAGACCCCTTTTTCAGTCTCGAACATGAAAAAGGGGTCTGACCCCTTTTCTCCCGAGTTGAAGGCAATGATTGCTAACCACGCAACACTCGTCCAGCTCAAAGGCCCGGCGCTCATCAAAGAACTCGACGCGTTCCTGGAAGAAATAAAGGCGAAGATTTTCGTTTCTCCGGAAGCGCAAGCGGTTGCGGAGTCGGACAAGCAGTTGGGGTTGTTGGAGAAGCTTACGAAGTTTGAGTTATCGCGAAGCGAGTGGGAATCGCTTCGTGAGTACGGAGTGCGGAGTACGGAGTACGGCGAACGCATTATCAACGATGCGGAGCGCCGTACGCCTTCTGCCGTACGCCTTGATATTAAATCATTCCAGGACAGACTGCTTACCACGTATCACTTACCGCTTACGGCGGATTTCCTCCGTTTTTACAATATTGCTCTTCAGCGGGAATCAATTTTTTTGAAGAACATTAACAACTTGCTCCGTACGCCGTACGCCGTACGCGGTACGGCAGTTGTGACGGGCGGTTTTCACACCGACGGCCTTGCGGCAAAGTTCAAAGAACAAGGCATCCCGTACGTGGTCGTATCGCCGGCGATGAAAGAAGTTCCCAAAGACAATCGCTACTTTGATTACATGCAAGGCAAGGTCTCCTGGCAGAAGTATTTCAGGCCCCGCGACGGCAAGATTGATCTTTACGATGCGTTTGCCCGTGCCACTGTCGACCGTTTGTCTTCGCGCCGTACCCCGTACTCCGTACTCGGTCGCGAAGAAGGTACGGCGTACGGCGTACGGAGTACGGAGCTTAAAGAGTGGCGTGACGAGGTGATCCGAAAGTTGGCGACCGAAGGCCGCGTTGCGGAGCACTCAAAATACACCCGCTATATCGACCAGCAGATAGCCGGCAATTCCGAAGAATTCCAGAAGTTGAAAGAAAAATGGACCGCCAAGCTCGAAAAATTCATCGAAAAACTCCAGTTCCTTGGGCAAAACCACCAGATCAACGAAGCGAATGTCGCGAAACTGCTTTCTCAGCCGGCGAACCAGACTCCGTATGCGCTAGCATCTTTGCGGCCAGGAGCTGAGATGTCTTCGGATTTGTACGGCGTACGGCGTACGGCGTACGGCGAAGAAAAAACGCGAGACACCGTACACCGTACTCCGTACGTGGTCGTTCCGATTCCTTCCCCTGCCCAACCGAACATTCCTGTTCGTTCCGAGGTTCGGACGATGGGAGCATCGACTCTCCCGCACCCGGAAAGGCCGGATCTTTCGGACGCCATTAAAGGTTACTTGGAATTCTGGGAGGATTTCTACCGGAAGTTCACGGTCAATCTGAGGTTCCTTGAGGCCTACGCGTTCTTTGCGGCCCGTCCGCAGGATGTGTGGGAGCTCCAGGCGCAATTTACGAGGTGGGTGGCTGACTATTCGAACCACATTGCGTTTTGGAATACCGCTCACACGGGAATTTTGCCGAAAATAGCATGGGATCAAATCCTGAACAATCCTGTCTCGAGCATCCGCGGCGCCATTTTGGAAGGATGTCTTCCAACGGTAAGAATGGTCGGCAATATTCTCCAAGTCAAAACGACGCTAAAATTTACAGAAAAAATACCCAATCTAAAACAGAACGCCAAGCATATGCGGGACGCTCTTCTCTCCCTGCGTTTCCTATTCGAAAGCGGCGTTGTCGGAAGCCCTGCAACATGGGAGCGTTACGCCGGTCGGCGGTGGATCGGGCCCGAGGTCATCCGCGAACTTCACGGTGTGGATGTTTTTCAACATTATGGCGTTTCACACGATGGCGACGATTATCCTTCTCTGGAATTTTTGAATGGCCGCCGTTCCGAATCACGGGAAGAAAATGAAAGATTTTATGTGTTTCGAGATGTGTCTTCGGATAAAGGGAAAGGATTTATATACCAGGTGCCAGTTTTGCCGGGTGATTATAAGAGCACTGATCGGGCTTGGCGCGATTTTCATGAAATGATTTTTGAATTTCCAAAACTGCTTGAGAAAGCCGCGCGTGAAAAATTACCCGTGGTGTTGATTATTCCTGAAAAACTCGACGGTTATAGCCCTCTGGCCGATCAGGCGCCATGGATTGAAGGGGCTCGCACGGCCTTGGCCTGGGCGAGCGCTTATTATCGGGCCCAATATCTGGGCAATGTCGATGTGCGGGTTCTTCAAATACCGGATGGAGTTGTTGACAGGGATCTAATACGCGAAGCCGCGCGCAAACTTTTTGAGTATCAAATTTCTGATAATGTTGGGACGCCCGAAGATCGAATGGCGGGGCGATTATTTCCGCTGGACGTCATTCTTAGGAAAAGCACTTTTCAATCCTCCAATTTTTTACTGGAACCGCGCAAGATTTTCGAAATTCTTAAGACCAGGGAGCAAAAAGGGACGCCGACAATCATTCATCCGGATCTTCCCGAGATTCCAAAAGGCAAACAGCGTATTGTTATTACCGGGGCTGCCGGGTTGATTGGTGTTGCGACCATTCAAAGACTTCTCAACGAAGGTCACCAGATTATTGCGCTGGATAATTTGGCTCGCGGCACGGGCGAATATTTGTCTCAATTCCGGGCCGATCCTAATTTTTATTTTCAGACTCTTGATGTTTCTTACCCGTTTGACGTGCAGGGACCGGTTGACCGAATCATTCATTTCGCATCGCTAGCCAGCCCTCCTGATAACTTTAATCGGCCGCTTGAAACATTACGATCTGGACTCCAGGGGACGCTCGAATCTATGGAGTTAGCGCGGCGCAAACATGCCCGCTTTCTTTTTACATCGAGCTCTGAAATTTATGGTAATTCCGAAGTACATCCACAGCCTGAGACTTATGCGGGGAATGCGGATTTTTTTCAGAAGCGTTCCCAATATGTTCAATCCAAACGTGGTGCAGAGACACTCATGAAACTCTATAGGGACAAATATCGAAGTGAGGGGGTTGATCTTCGGATCGCCAGGATCTTTAACGTCTATGGGCCCTACATGAAAATTACGGATGGACGGGTCGTAACGAATTTCATTAAACAGGTTTTGGAAAATATGCCGCTTGAGATCTATGGTAGCAACAGCATTACACGCAGTTTTAATTATGTTGATGACGCTGTTGAAGGCTTACTGAAGTTGCTTGAGACGGACAGGCTCACTGCCGAGACACCCATTGAAGGGCGTGTATTTAATATCGGAAATCCGGCCGAAATCACACTTCACGGACTTGCGATGATGATCAATTCTCTTGGGCGCCAATATCTTGGCTGGGCGGTACCGGTCAAGATTGTAAAGCCCCTGGATCCCCATGATCCTGTGAGGCGGCAACCCGATATCACTCGTGCCCGGGCCGTTTTAGGCTATGAGCCAAAAACTCCACTGCTTCGGGGTCTTGAGAAAACCTTTCAGTATTTTCTTAAAAACCACAATCGTTCTGAAATGCGGACTGCGGGAAAAGAATATTCGCCGAGGCCGGATCTTTTGATGCCGTCAACCGAGTCGCGAAAGTACGGCGCCGGTTCTTTGCGCAAGGATGTTTTGATCGATGTGAAAAGAGGAGAAGAACAGTTTCATAAACTCGAGATTCCCCTGACGGTCGCATTTTTTGTTGAGACGGCGCAGTCGGTCCAGCGGCTGTTCGATTATTTGAACGAAGCACGTCAAAAACTTCCCCCTAACGTGAAAATGGGTCGAATTTTGATTGGGACGCCTCTCCGGGATGTGCGGGAAAAGATACTGGCCCTTGGCGGCGGACTGGAGACTTTTGGTCTGGAGTTCGAAGTCCTCCATTCGGAAGAATCCAATTATTCCGACCTGATGTACCGGTTCCAGGAGGCTGCGATGCGGCAAGGCTCGCGCGCCGTGGTCATGCTCAACGGTTTTATCGATTATCAGGCTGATCACTTGGCAAACAGCCTGAAATCACTTTTGAGCACGAAGTTGCCGTCCGTGATCGTGTCGCATTTGGACAAAGTGGCGGAAGTCTCGATCGCGGAGGATAAGCCCGTCGACTTTACATTCTTCACCGATTCGGATTTTGTGAAATACCGGCGCCGAGGCAGAAGCTGGCTGGAAGCGGTCAAACCCTTCATTATCTCTTCAAGTAGAATTCTCCCTGAATATCACATTCATTCCGGGATCGGTGATGTCGAACAGGTCTCTATCGGCGGACAACCCGAATACTGGAAGGTAGAGCAATTTGACCAATTTGCGATGACGCCCGTTCACGCGCCGACGGGAGAAAGAGTTCCGGGAGACCTGGATGATTCGCTTCCTGAAAATGAAAGCGTTCTTTTTATCGAACCCCACCAGGACGATTACGTTCTGAGGGCTTCCGGCCTTCTGCAGCGTCTTGACCGGCGGGGGAACCATTTAAGCCTCGTGCACTTTGAAAGTACTGAGGGAACCGAAGATAATTATTATTGGCCCCCTCATCTGGAGTATCGGGATGCGGAAAACCGGGAAGCTTTTACAAGACTTGGTGTTCCTGCTGATCATCAAACGGTTACGGTGCCATCTGATATTGAAGGACAAATGGATCAAGAGATCGAACTTCTTCAGCAGAAGATTGAAGAAGGCCAAAGCAATGTTTTAGTGATCCCGGGTTCCAATGACACTCATCGTCATCATGCGCGGATCCGCTATATGTCACTTATGGCGGCCCAAAAGGTTGTGAATCGTACGGGTCGTCCCCTCAAGGTTATTAGTGTCCCCCTGTTTTCTTCAGAGCAAGAAGGATTAAAAAAGACGAACACCGTTATCCGCCTTTCGAGTGGTGAGGATCAGGCAAGGCAGAAGGCTCTTCAAGCCTATGTAAGCCAGCGGCAATATGTCAGAGGTGATCTGTTCAACAGACGTCAGGCTGAAATGCAAGAAACCCTACAATCCTTGACCGGGGAGGGGAGAAGCCCGACAGAGGGGCCGTACTTAGAGGGCTTCCAAGAGCAGTGGCTAATTCCTGCAACTGTCTTGGAAAGAGGAGATTTGGCAGTTCAGATCGTAAGGAATGAATCGATTACTGTTTCATTCCGCGAAGCGGACAGACGTTTCGTGTTCAAATTCGAACAAGGAGTACGAGAGCCTCGCTTCATGATCGATGATCAGGAAGTTCATGCAATCACAGTGGATGACCTTGTCACTCTTAATCATTTTACGGCTGCATTTTTAAGCTTCGTCTCCGAAATGGATCCAGAAAGAGGCCACAGTTCTGTTCGAAAAATCGAGACTCCTTCCGGGAAAATGGATGTCATCGATTGGATGCTTGGACTAAGTCCCCAGGATATATCCGATGTGAACAAATATGACTTGGCGGCAGCCTATCGCGAAAGCCACGAAAGAATTATCGGGAAGGTTGAAGATGTAAAAATGTCTCAGGACTGGTTCCATAAAGGGGCCCAGCAATTCGCTGACCGGGCGCTGCCTCAAGACCAGGCGCTTTACCAAGAGCGGATAAAAACCCCCAAAAAACTCGTAATTGGTATTGCTACTTATAATAGTGCGGAATTGATTGCGTCACGGCTTGAAAATATCCGGCAGCAGATCATGGAGTTACCACCCCATTGTCGCTCCTGGCAAATTGAGATTGTGCTGTATTCCAACGCCAAGCCTGCGGATATCAATGCGATGACTGATGCAATGATCGCTCAAATCCCCAAGACATTTTTTGACGGATTGCCGGTTCGAAGCACCATCGTGGTTAGAAAAGAGCCCTTTCCAAGCCAGGCGAATTCTCTTCATAGGATTTATGAATACGCTAAGCAGAATCATGCGGATATGGTTCTTTTTACGGATGATGATGTGGATTATGAACCCGGTGCGATTCGGGCAATGATTGACCGCCTATTACATAGTGAAGGACCAACGCTCGTAAGCGGCAGGTTTTATTGGCGAGCTCGTCCCTTTGAAGTGCTTCG
>CAYMER010000063.1:0-2557 GCA_964389345.1 uncultured bacterium
GCACCACCCGCTCCGAGGCGCGCCAAAACTCTGCGGCTGAAGAAAATATTGCAAAAACCCCAATTCAAAGCCAGGCTTTGGATTGGGGTGAAAAACCGTACTCCGTACGCCGTACTCCGTACGCTGCACAGAGTGTCCGCACGGCGATCGAGAATCTCAAGGGGAAATTCGCGGTCGTAACAGACATGGCGGACGTGGCGGAATTCACGGCGAAGCAGCTCGAAGAGTTCGAGGTGATGGCGCATCTTGCGCCGAATGTGCGGTTTGTGTTCTCGGGGGTTCAACCCAAGACAACCCTCGGGGTTGGATCTTTGCAACCCCGAAATCAAACCCCGGAGGTTGGAAAGCGCTTGGTTCAGTTGCAGGCGGAACTTGGGGCAGACCGGATCGTGATCACGGAAACCGGGATCGAGGACCTGGCGCTGAATAAGGGGGAGAAGGTGATTCAAATCTCCAAAGATAGTACGGAGTACGGAGTACGGAGTACGGAGCCAAAGCTTTCACGCCGTACGCCGTACGCCTTGCGCCGTACCGCCAAGGTGTTTTCCTTCCGCTATCTTGGAGAAGAGACGGGGCTGGTGCCGATGGCGCTCTTGTATGCGGACCAGCACGAAAAACCTTCACAAAAAGGCATGATGGACCTGTCGATGGTGAGGGAGGAACTGCGCATGGCCATTCAGGAATTCCAGAATAGTATTGTGTTTGCGAGAGCGGCGTAAGGCGTAAGGTGTACGGAGTACGGCGAAAAAGCTTTTGCGTAACACCGTACTCCGTACGCTTTCCGCCGCAGCGCATCCGTGATATTCCTTAACAACATCATGAAAATAGCGTAGACTTCTGAACTCAAATCAAAAAGGAGGGGCTCGCCTTACGCCGTTCTCCGTACGCCGTACACGAGCGAAGCGAATATGGGTTTCAAATGCGGTATCGTCGGACTGCCGAACGTCGGCAAGTCGACCATCTTCAATGCGATCGCCAAGGCGCATGCCGCGGCGTCGAACTATCCTTTCTGCACGATCGAGCCGAATGTCGGCATGGTGCCGGTGCCGGACCCGCGTCTCTGGGAACTCTCCAAACTTTATAATCCTAAAAAGACGACGCCCACCACAGTCGAGTTTTATGACATTGCCGGGCTTGTCGCCGGAGCCTCCAAAGGTGAAGGCCTCGGGAACCAGTTCTTGGGCCATATAAAGGAAGTCGAAGCCATCCTCCACGTCGTCCGCTGCTTTGAAGACCCCAACATTGTTCACGTCTCAGGCACGATCGATCCTGCGCGTGATATCGACATCATTGATACGGAACTATGTCTGAAAGACCTGGATACCATCAGTGCTCGCTACAATAAGACCGAAAAATTGGCGAAGGCCGGCGACAAGGTAGCAAAGGAACAAATGCCGGTCTATGAGAAGGTGAAAAAGGCGCTTGAAGACGGCACGCCGCTTCGCAATATTGGGCTTACGGAAGAAGAAAGATTGCTCGTGAAGGATATGGCGTTCCTGACGCTTAAGACCGTGCTTTACTGCGCGAACGTGGCGGAAAAAGATCTTCCTGGGGGCGGACCTTTTGTCGAGCTGTTACGCAAACGAGCGGCCCAGGAAGGCGCCGAAGTTGTCGTCATCTCGGGAAAGGTGGAATCCGAATTGATCGATCTCTCCGAGGAAGACCAGCAGGTATTCCTAAAAGACCTCGGCCTGGAAGAACCGGGACTCAATTCACTCATCCGGACCGGCTACAAAGCGCTCCGGCTTATTACTTATTTCACGGCCGGTGAAAAAGAAGTCCGTGCGTGGACCGTTCCCAAGGGCTCGAAAGCGCCGCAGGCCGCGGGTGTGATCCATTCGGATTTTGAGCGCGGGTTCATCCGCGCGGAGGTTATGAAGTACGACGATCTTATCAAATACGGGTCGCAGCCGGCGGTCAAAGAAAAAGGCCTTGTCCGGCTCGAAGGCAAGGAATACGAAACACAGGATGGGGATGTCATGCTTTTCCGGTTCAGCGTCTGAACCGGAAAAGCAAGTACGGCGTGTCGCGTACGGCGCACGGCGAAAAAGCCTTCACGCCGTACGCCTTCCGCCGTACTCCTTACTAAATCATAGATAAACCTATCAAGATGCTCTAAAATACCCGCCATATGAAGAATCCATTTTACAGCATCTACCGTGACTTCAAGGCGTGCTTTGAGCGTGATCCGGCCGCCCGGACGCCGCTCGGGGTCCTCGAGGTCCTTCTATTGTATCCGGGGTTCCACGCCATGATCTTTTACCGTTTTGCCCATGTCCTGCACTGGCTGCGCATTCCTTTTATCCCGCGCCTTATTTCCCAGACCGCGCGCTTTCTAACCGGCGTGGAAATCCATCCGGGCGCAAAGATCGCTCCGGGATTTTTTATCGATCACGGCATGGGTGTGGTGATCGGGGAGACGACCGAGGTCGGCGAGAATGTAACGATCTATCAGGGCGTGACGCTCGGCGGAACGGGCAAAGATCGCGGCAAGAGGCATCCGACGCTTGGGCATAACGTCGTGGTCGGCGTAGGAGCGAAGGTGCTCGGAAATATC
>CAYMER010000064.1:0-8836 GCA_964389345.1 uncultured bacterium
GACCCAGAGCCTGAGCGTAACCACGCTTGGCACGGGGGATGACGAGCAGAGGATCGATTCTCTGGAAAAAGAGGAATTCAGGCGTTTCATGCTCCATTATAATTTTCCGCATTACAGCGTGGGCGAGGTCGGGCCCAATCGCGGAACAGGCCGTCGTGAGATCGGTCACGGGGCGCTCGCGTCACGCGCACTCGAACCCATTCTCCCGTCGCAGGAAGATTTTCCGTACACCATCCGTCTCGTTTCCGAGATCATGGAATCCAACGGTTCGAGTTCCATGGCCACGGTTTGCGGCGGAACGCTCGCGCTGATGGATGCCGGGGTGCCCATCAAGGCGCCGGTCGCCGGTATCGCGATCGGGCTTGTGTCGGACCAGAAACGTTGGAAGGTCCTGACGGACATTGCCGGGATCGAAGACCATTTGGGCGATATGGATTTCAAGGCCGCAGGAACGCGTGAAGGTCTCACGGCGCTTCAGATGGACATGAAGATCGACGGCATCACCGACGCCCAGCTCAAAGAAGCGTTCGATCAGGCCAAACAGGCGCGCTTCAAGATCTTGGATATGATCGCGGCTTGCATCAAGGCGCCGAAGGAACTTTCGGAATTTGCGCCGCGCATCACGACCCTCAAGATCGACCCGGAAAAGATCGGTATGTTGATCGGGCCGGGCGGCAAGAATATCCGCAAGATCGTTGAAGAGACCGGCGCCAAGATCGATATCGAAGATGACGGCCGCGTCTTCATCGCCGCGATCAGCCAGGAATCTTCGGCCGCCGCGATCGCGCGCGTTCAGGCCGTGACCGAAGACGCCGAGATCGGAAAGATCTACGACAGCACGGTGCAGAAGCTCATGGTCTTCGGGGCGTTCTGCGAAGTGTTGCCGGGGAAAGACGGGCTTTGCCACGTTTCCGAGATCACCGAAGGATTCGTCAAAAGCGCCGGGGATTATCTCCGCGTCGGTGACAAGGTGAAGGTCAAAGTCCTTAGCGTTGACGAACGGGGCAAGATCAGCTTGAGCATCAAGCAGGCGATGACAGAGCCCCTTCCGATACTTCCGGAAGATCAAAGAACGGTCGTCGAAGCTGCGCCGCCCAGGCGCGATCGTGATGATCGCGGTGGGAGAGGCCGGCCTCGGCGGTAGGATTCTTTAAAAAGATAGGATCCATTGTAAGGTGTACGGCGTTTCGCGTACGGCGTAAGAGCTTTTTCACCGTACTCCGTACGCCGTACGAATTTTTATGAACGAAATCACAGTTCAGGTCAAAACCTTACCGCATTTCGTTGGCTTGCCTCTTCCGCAGTATCAGACCGAAGGCGCGAGCGGGATCGACCTTTTGGCCGCCTGCCAGGAATCTGTGATCCTTCATCCGAGGGAGCGTGTTTTGATGCCCACCGGTATCATTATCGCCCTTCCCAAGAATCTCGAGGCCCAGATTCGTCCCCGGAGCGGCCTTGCGATCAAACACGGCATCACGCTCCTCAATGCCCCCGGGACGATCGACTCCGACTATCGCGGCGAGATCCAGGTCATTTTGATCAATCACGCGAAAGAAACTTTCAC
The DNA here is from genome assembly GCA_964389345.1 of uncultured bacterium. Classification (GTDB taxonomy): domain Bacteria; phylum Omnitrophota; class Omnitrophia; order Omnitrophales; family Aquincolibacteriaceae; genus Aquincolibacterium. The sequence goes on from CAYMER010000064.1 coordinate 1,565, forward strand.
CATCACGCGCGGCATGCGGATCGCCCAAATGGTCCTTGCCGAGGTGGTTAAGGCGAAGCTCGAGGTAGTCGATAATCTTGACGGAACACGCCGGGGCGCCGGCGGTTTCGGCCATACCGGTCACTAAGCGCGCGCAACGGTCAACGCGCAACGTAAAATCTCAAGCCTGGTTTAATTCCATATGAAAAAAGAACGAGTCAACGAGATCTGGGGCGTTTTTTTCCTTCTGCTGGGGTTTTTTGCCTTTGCAAGTCTCTTCTTTTATCACGCGGAAGACATCCCGTTCTATTCGTCTCACCCGGCGTTCCCCGTCGCGAATTACGCCGGCATTTCCGGCGCTTATCTTGCGTTCGGACTTTTCTTTGTGTTCGGCGTGAGCGCCTTCGTGATCCCGTTTGTTTTCCTGCTCTGGGCGGAATGTTTTTTTCTTCAAAAAGTTCCGGAACGGAAACTTTTCAAATTTGTCGGGCTTGCCATCGCGCTTTTTTCGGTTGCGACGATCGTGACGATCACCGTGGGGCCCCCGCAACGCTTCGTCTATGGCGGCGCTTTTGGGTATGTGGCCGGAAACCATCTTCTGCGTTATTTCGGCCGTCTCGGAAGCTATATCCTGGCCGGTTCCGCACTTCTGCTCTCGCTCCTTCTCGCTACGGATTTTCTCCTTTATCCTTTGTTCCGCGCGGTCCTTGAAAAATGCCAATCGGTTTTTTCAAGGGTTGTCGGACAGTTTCCTCGCGGAACTAAAGAGAACGGGAATGTCGCCGTTTTTAAAAAGGAACAGGCTCGACCCTTTAAGGAGCTGAAACAAGAGGAGAAAGAGAAGGGGAAAGAGAAAGAAAAACCAGTTTCCAGGATGCCGGAAGAAATCGCAAAGCTTGAAACGAAGATCAAGACTTATGAATATAAACCCCAGTCGCTTCAAGCAAAAGCCGAGCTCGACCGGAAAGCGGAAGCGCTCAAGAAAGAAGAACTGAGGGCCAAGACTTCGAAGCAGATCGAAACGCCCAAAATGCCGTCTGCGCCGAGAGAACCCAACGGTGAGAAAAAAAGCGGCACCCAGGCGGAACTAATCCCGGACTCTTCTTTCAACGGGATCATCGGGGTGAGTCCGGAAGCCGATCAAACGTACCAATTTCCGGCCTCCGAGCTTTTGAGAAGGCCGTTGAACGAAAAGATCGGCGGGGACGACCTCGCGGCAAACTCCAAGATCATCGAAGACACTCTCGCGGAATTTGGAATAGAGGTCAAAGTCACGGAAGTGGAGCAAGGACCTGTAATCACGCGGTACGAACTCCTACCGGCACCCGGCGTGAAGGTCAATACGATCGAGTCCTACGGGAATGACCTTGCCATGGCGCTTAAAGCGACAAATATCCGCTTCCTCATCCCGATCCCCGGGAAATCTGCGGTCGGGATTGAAGTTCCGAACAGTATTTCCCGAGCGATTTTTATAAGGGAAATGATCGAAACGGCCGAGTTCCAATCAAAAAAATATATTCTGCCGATCACTCTCGGCAAAGATACCAGCGGCAAGACGATGATCGCCGAACTGGCGGGCATGCCGCATATTCTCATTGCCGGAACTACAGGAAGCGGAAAAACGGTTTGCATCAATTCCATCATCACGGGCCTGCTTTATTACTGCAAGCCGAGCCAGCTTAAATTTGTCATGATCGATCCAAAGATGGTTGAGCTTGCGATCTACAACAAGATCCCGCACATGCTTTCTCCGGTGGTGACGGACGTTCGAAAAGCTGCGAATACGCTTAACTGGGTCGTGATGGAAATGGAACGGCGCTTCCGCCTATTCGCCGCGGTTGGGGTGAGGGATATTATGGCTTTTAACGGTCGTGAACTGACGGAAGAAGACAAAGTCCAGGTCGTCGGAGCGAAAGATTCGGAGAACGTGGTCCCGGCGGCACTTCCGAGGATCGTGGTCATTGTGGATGAACTTGCAGACATGATGATGGTGGCGCAGGACAAAGTGGAGACCGCGATCATTCGCCTTGCCCAGCTTTCTCGCGCGGTCGGTATTCATCTGATCCTTGCGACCCAGCGTCCTTCGGTTGACGTCATCACAGGAATCATCAAGGCCAACATGCCTGCCCGCGTTTCTTTCAAAGTCAACAGCGCGATTGACTCCAGGACGATCCTGGACGGAAAAGGCGCCGAAAAACTGGTGGGCAAAGGCGATATGCTTTTCATCCAGCCCGGTACCGACAAAATGGTCCGCGGGCAAGCGGCGCTCATCGTGCCGGAAGAGATCAGCGCGGTGGTCCGGTTCGTGTCGAAGCAAGGGGAGCCGGAATACCATACTGAGATCCAGTCCGCGCAGAATAGCTCGATGCCCGGAGGCGGCGGCGAAAAAGACGATATGTTTGAAGAAGCCAAGCGCATCGTGCTGACCACGCGCCAGGCTTCGACTTCCTATTTACAGAGGCGCTTGAGGCTCGGCTATTCGCGTGCGGCACGTGTCGTCGATCAGCTGGAAGCCGCGGGCGTGATCGGACCCCAAGATGGCGCCAAGCCCCGCGAGATCCTTCTTCCGAATCCTACCGGCGATTATGCCGAAGCCACTCCCGTCGACTCCAGCGCCGACAACGAGGATAACGCTTGAAAAAGGGGTCAGGCACCTTTTTTAAAAAATAAAAAAGGTGCCTGACCCCTTTATGGTTTTTGTGTATAATGCCGCCACTAGAGTATCCGGAGAACCACTCCCCCTATGACAAGTCTTTTCAAGTTACAAGTCCCCAACGGCGAAAAAAAAGTCCTGCTTCACTCGTGCTGCGCGCCATGCTCCTGCTCGATCATTCAGCAAATGGTAGAGAACGGGATCGAACCCATGGTTTATTTCTACAATCCCAATATCTATCCCAAAGAAGAGTATGAACATCGCAAGCAGGAAGTGATTCGCTTTGTTAAAAAAAAGAATATTCCTTCCGTGGATGCGGATTATGAGATCGACGGTTGGCTTGAGGCCGTCGAAGGTCATGAGGAGGACGCTGAACAGGGGAAGCGATGTACGATTTGTTTTGAGATGCGTCTCGGGAAGACGGCTGCTTATGCGGCAGGAAATGGCTTTAAAGTCTTCACGACAAGTCTCGGCATTTCCCGCTGGAAAGATCTCGAGCAAGTGAATCGTGCGGGAAAGCGAGCCGCTTTTTTATTCCCCGGGCTTATTTATTGGGATCACAATTGGCGGCTTGGTAACGGGCAGGAGCAGATGGAACGGATCACCCAAGAAGAGAAATTTTATCGCCAGAATTATTGCGGCTGCCAGTATTCCCTCCGCGAATCTATTAAACGGAATCTTGCCAAACAATCCCACCCAGCCTGATAATGAGGGGTCTTATTTTCTCTTGCCGACGGTGAAGGCCTGGCCGAGGAACTTGCCGGTCGCGTAATAGGCGCTCGTGCCGGGATCGAACATGAAGGCCTTCATTTTTTCCGGGTCCGGAAAACCTTTGGAGTTCAAGGCCGACTCCTCGACCTTGATATCCTTGATCTCACCGATGAACTGCGTGTGGATCCCGAGCTTATGGGTTTCCTTAAGGACGCATTCCAGCACAAAAGGGAATTCCTTGATGTAGGGAGCGTCGACAAGGTCGCTTTTAACGGGCGTAAGTCCCGCGGCCTTGAACTTGTCCTCGGTCCTGCCGGAAACGATCCCGAAATAATCCGCCTCTTTCAGGTATTTTTCGGAGGGGATATTCACCGTAAAAGCCTTCTTGGCCATGATGTTCTCATAAGTCTTCCGGTGGTCGCGGATAGAGACTGTCACGCACGGGGGTTCGGAGCAGGCAATGCCGCCCCAAGCTACGTTCATGGCGTTCGGAACGCCTTTCGCGTCATAGGAGCAAACGATTAGAACAGGCGTGGGAAAAAGAAGAGTTTTGGTGCCGAGTGATTTCTTCATGAGATGCCTCCGCGGAGTGTACATATTGTCATTGCGAGGACCTGTTTCTTGCTTTCGCAAGAAAGCAACAGGGACGCGGCAATCTGTTTTTAAAACGAGATTGCTTCGCCCGCCACTGCTTTGATGGCGGGCTCGCAATGACGAAGAGCTTAATATTTATCTGCCTTCGATATTGAGCACTTGCGTTTTCTTTTTTAGGAAACGGAAAACAAGATAGATCGCGAGCGACGTTCCCCAGAAGATCCACCAAAAAGTTGCAATCTTGTGGTCGGGCTTCGTGAAAAGGTCTGCGGCGATCCCGAGCACCGCGAGCGCGGAGATCATGCCGAATTGGGTCGAGTGCTCGCGACGGAGAACGATCTTCCACGCGTAGGGGAGCGCCGGCTTTTGCCAGCCCGAGAATTTTGGAATAAAAACGGGTGTCTTCAAGGACCATTCCACGAACGCAGAGCCGAATTTTTGGCGCAAGAATTCTTCCTCTGTGAAAATAATACGCTCATAGAAGATCCAGAAAATGGCGATCCCCGCCAGCACGAACCACCAGACCTGGATGAAGAGCAGAAGCCCCAGGATGATGAGAAAATTCCCGAGGTAGAGAGGATTCCGGACGAATGAATATAAACCTTTGGTGTTCAAACTTTCCGCGACCTGGCGCTCGGTGTTACGCCCCGAGGTGCCTAGAGGGACATAACCGGCCACGAGACAGCGGACCATGAACCCCGTCAGGGAAATGAGGATGCAGATCGCTTTCCAAAGATTGCCGGAAAAGCCGCTAAAAAAAGGATGTGTGTATTGGGGATCCAAGAGGGCGGCTATGACCAGAGGCGCCACCAAGAGAGGGAGGTAACTTCTGCCGCGGAAAAGGAACGCGCCTTGTTTTTCATAAGTTTCTTTAAGAGCCATAACGACCTTTCGTTTTATAAAGCTTAAAATTCGCCATTTCTTAAAAACAAAAAAGACAGCAACGACCATGAAGCCGAAGCCGACCCGATGGATCCATTTTAATTCTTCTTTGAGGAAAAATACAGATTTAAGACTTTTTCCTTGAGTGGAGCCATTCCTTTAGGATCGGAAGGAAAGAAAGAATGATCACGACCAGGATGACCCAATGGATTTTCTTTTCGATGTTCGGGACCGAGCGGCCGAGGGAAAACCCAAGAAGCGTCATGCTCATGACCCAGCCGACTCCGCCTAGGATGTTGTAGGTCAAGAATTTCCTGTAATCCATGCGTCCCGCACCTGCGACAGTGGGGGCAAAAGTCCGTACGATCGGGACAAAACGAGCCAGAATAATAGTTTTGGGTCCGTATTTATCATAAAATTTCTGAGTGCGGACAAGGTGATCTTTGTGGAAAAAGAAAGAGTCCTCCTTGTTAAAGATCTTGGGGCCTAAGTGGTACCCGATCCAGTAGCCGGTGGTGTCGCCGACAATCGCCGCGGTACACAGCAAAAGGTTTAAAATCCAGATATTCATCGATGGATCTACGGCCGCTATGAGCCCCGCGGTTACGAGCAGGGAATCCCCCGGAAGGAAAAAACCGGCCAAAAGACCTGTCTCCGCGAAAACAATGATCGTTAAAGCGAAATAACCGCCCCAACGGATCAGGGCGGGTAGATCAGAAAGCCTTGAAAAGAATTCGTGAAACCATTCCATGATTTAGAGCCGTTTCCTCGGGGAAAGGGTAGCGGGGAACGAAAATGCTTTTGCGTCCAACGTTTCCCGTTCAGCGTTCCCCGATATTTTTATCTGTTTAATAAAAATATCCCGAAATTGAGGCCGGTTGCGAATGTCACCCAGAGAATGTAGGGGATAAGCAGCAAAGCGGCCGGAATCGAAACCCTTGAAAATTGCGCTATTGTAACCAAGATCATGACCCAAAGGAACAAAATATCCACGAGTCCATAGAGAGGCGAGCGTAGCCCGAAAAAGAGGACCGACCAAAGCATGTTCAAGATGAGCTGGATCAAAAAAAACACGAGCGCGGTGCGGACCCGGAGGTTTTGAAGGCCTTTTTGCCAGACGAGCGCGGCGGCAATGCCCATCATGATATAAAGAAGTGTCCACACGGGAGCGAAGAGCCAGTTGGGCGGCGAGAACGAAGGTTTGACGAGCGCCGAATACCATTCGGGAATAGCCGAAGCAGTGAAAGCAGATCCGATCCCGCCGGCGAAAAGACATAAAAGAATACATACGATCGCTTTGATCAGCATGGCTCAACCTCCTTTGATCCGTAGGGTTTGCTGCTCCTGGGTTTTGATGCTATCAAGTTTCTGCCATAATTGGAAGAATAGTTCCGTCTTGAAACGGGGGAGGGGCTCAAGTCCTTTCGAGGTTGAAGCGTAAAAGACCTTTTCTTTCAGAAGTTTTTGAAAGATCTCAACCCCCGTGACCGATCGGGGGGCCATCTTTGCGGCGGTCGCCAACGCTTTGGAAAGGGAGATTTTTTTTGAGGGGAACGAGATGCCTTTCAGGAAGTTCAGGATACGGGTCGTAATAAGAAGCGTGTAAAGATCCTCACGTTTGAAATCCTTTGTTTCGATTGCCATCGCGGTGAGGCGCGCCTTGAAGACATCTGTTTCCGACCGCTCGCCGAAATTTCGGGCGATGGGGGAGTAAGGAATAAGATAAAAAGGAGAAGCGCCCAAGAGTACCGGAAGCTTAGCGTTAAAGAGAAGTGTCTTGATCATCGAGGAAAGCGTGTCACCCGGAAGGCCCAGAATCTGATAGGCAACGATCTTGAATCCGAGCGCCGCCGCTTCTTTTACAACCGCGCAGTATTTTTTAAGCGGGTTCGGGCGGCAAACGGTTTTCAGCAATTTCGTATTTATGCTAACAAGTGAAAGATTTAAGTGCGTGAATCCCGCTTGCCGCATGAGCTTCAAGATGTCGCGATCCAGCGTCCAGTAGCAGATCCCGTTCATGGCGAGCAGTTGGATATCTTTCTTGGGGAATGTCCGGATCAGTTTTTCGCAAAGCCACGTCGTTTCCTTCCGGTCGAATGCGAGATTGTCGTCCTCAAAGTCAAAGACGCGGTAGCCTTCGTTGTAGCGTTGTTTAATCTCCGCGAGGAGGCTCGCTGTGGATCGCCGGCGGCATTTGTGGCCGAATGTCTTATGGATCGAGCAAAAGGCGCAGCGGTGCGGACAGCCGCGCGAAGTGATAATGAAGCAAAGCGGCCTCTTCTCGAAGAGATAATGGTCCTGCGGGAGATCGGAAAGATCGGGAAAAGGAAGCGTTTCGATCTGGAAATTTTCTTTCCGAGGATTGAAAACCAAACGTCCTTGTTTTTTATATCCCAGATTCGGAATTTTAGAAAAGGGGTCACACCCCGATTTCGAAATCGGGGTGTGACCCC
>CAYMER010000065.1:0-5798 GCA_964389345.1 uncultured bacterium
CGGACCACGCCCCCGCCTTCCATCGCGAGAGTCGATGTGACGACATTATTCAGAAACGAGCGGTCATGGCTGACCAAAAGCACCGTCCCTTTATATTCGACCAGCAATTCCTCAAGCAATTCTAGGGTCTCAACATCCAGATCATTGGTGGGCTCATCCATGACAAGCAGATTGGAGGGTTTGGCAAAAAGCCTCGCGAGGAAAAGCCGGTTCCGTTCCCCGCCGGAGAGCACCTTCACCGGTGTCCTGGCCCTGTCGGGAGAGAAAAGAAAATCCTGCAAATAGCCAATGATGTTTTTGGCTTTGCCGTTGACGATCACCGTATCCCCGGTTTCGTTCACGTTTTGAGCGACCGTTTTTTCAAGATCCAACTGCTCACGCAGCTGGTCATAATAAGCGACCTCAAGACCCGTCCCGACATGGACAGACCCCTTTTGCGGCTCCAGCTGCCCCAAAAGAAGGCGTAACAGAGTCGTTTTGCCGCACCCGTTCGGCCCAATCACGCCGATCTTATCCCCGCGCATGATCTTGGCCGAGAAATCCCGGATGAGAAATTTCCCGGCATAACCGTGACTGATATGAAGAACTTTCGCAATCAAGTGTCCGGAAAGCTCGGTCACCTGCGCTTTCATGCGAACGCTTCCGACGCCGCGGCGTTCGGCCCGCTTTTTCGCTCTCAGGCGCTCGAGGGCCACAACGCGGCCCTGATTGCGCGTTCGCCGGGCTTTGATCCCCTGCCGGATCCAGATCTCTTCTTTTTCCAGTTTTTTCTCAAACCGCTCGCGTTCGGCCTCTTCCGCGTCCAGCGCCATCTGCTTGCGCTCCAAAAAGGTCGGATAATCACACGCCCAGCTAAAAAGCCTCCCCCGGTCCAGTTCCACGATCCTGGTCGCCAAATGTGTCATAAAGGTCCGGTCATGCGTCACAAAAAAAAGAGTTCCGGGATAACTTTTGAGAAATCCCTCCAGCCAATCGATCGACTCGATGTCTAAATGATTGGTCGGCTCATCCAGGAGAAGGATCTCGGGCTTAAGGACAAGCGCCCGCGCCAGAAGGGCCCTCTTTTTTTGCCCGCCGGATAATTCCTCAAACTGGCTTTCAGGGTCCAGCTTGACGTGCGAGATCACTTCTTCGACCTCGCGGTTCGTCTCCCATCCCTGGGTGTGATCCATTTCAGCCTGAAGATCGCCGAGCTGCTTCATAAGCTGGTCCGAGTACTCGGTCTGAAGGCGGTGGTTTACATGATGATAATCACTTAGCAGTTTCACACGCTCCCCCAACCCCGAGAGCACAAGATCGAACACATTCCCCGTGATCCCCGGAGGCACTTCCTGCGGCAGATGCGTGACCCGGATACCTTTTTGATAGACCACTTTGCCTGAATCGGCCTGCAAATGACCGGCCATCACTTTCATCAAGGTGGTTTTCCCGACTCCATTACGCCCCAGAAGGGCCACGCGCTCCCCCTGTTCCACCTGGAGATCCATAGAATCAAAAAGCGGCGGTCCTCCATAAGCCAACGTGATGTCCTGCAGACTGATCAAGGCCATTCTTTTTCCTTAACTAAGCAACAAAGCGAAAGTCTTTTTACTACTTACCGGATCTGAATTTAAACACGAAATTCGAAACACTAAACTCTAAATCCTAAACAAACTTAAATGATCAAAAAACAAAACCCAAAACCGAGTTTTGAGTTTAGGATTTTGTGTTTTGGGTTTGTTTAGAGTTTAGGATTTCGGATTTAGAGTTTGATTTTCGAATCCCTCGACGGGAAGGGTCCCTTGATCAGGCAGCGTGGAGGGATTTTCATTATTACGACTTTGGCGCTTGAGCCTTTTTGCTTCCTGCTCCTGCTTCCGCGCTGCTTCTTTTCTCATCTTATTCCCTTTGTAATTAACTCTCATTGTTTTCCTTTCGGTGGTGGTCCCAATACTAACCAATTTCAGGATATCTGAAATTGGGGTCACCCAAGTCGCCGTCGACTAAAAGAAGATTAGGACTTGGGTGGAATTGAACAAAAACGTTTTTTAAAAACTTTCACATAAAGAGCTTCTACTTTCGCCCTCGCCCAAGGTGTTTGCCGGAGGAACCGGAGGCTTGAAGTGATCGTAGGATCGAACATAAAGCACCGCACGGGAATGCTCGCACTAAGACCCTTCCAGCCGATCTGCTCGATCAACCGCTCCAGGATCACTTTGAGTGTCACGCCATGCAGCGGATCTTTTAAATTCTGATGGGCCATCAGCTCCTTTTGATTCGTTTTCAATCTTCCAGCCATCCGCCAAAAAGCTCGGCGGGTTCGTCCCACTTCCTGCTTTCACAAGAAAGCATCGGGACGAAAAAAAACGTCTGACGCGCTTGTTATCAGACGTTTAAGAAAATAAATTTTCCATGATTTTTATTATTTTTTTGGATAGAAATTAGTGCCATCCTTATTTTCAATCAGCTGTTATGGATAATAAGTGACACGCTCACGTGGCTACAGTGCCATACGCTCTTCCGCGCCATGGACGGCATCATACAGCTACCTATCTATGTATGTCAAACAGTGGCTCCACGGAGGCAGCGCTATAGACCCGATTTCATCGTGTCCAGTCATGTCCAGATGGTGAAACGGCCCGAAAAATGCAACCCTCGTAAACGGCTGTCATTGAGCCGTCACGAGGTAGTACTTGCGCACTAGGCGCAAGTGTACGTTTTGTCCGGTTTAGAGAGGTCGAAATTTCGGCAACTGTATGTTGATGCATCGGATAAGAGATGTCCGGCCCCAGAGGGCGGACATTGGGACTTATTGTCCCACTATTTAAAGAAGTCAAACCTCAACAAGTTCTGCTTCCGGTAACGCGAACAGCCTCCCCCAATCGGGTTGGTGGTGAGATCGCTCATGGCGAAGTTCTTTTTTCAGAGATGCCAGGATCAACCCATCGATGAATTTCCAGATATAGGATACAAATCGAACCGGCTTAAAATTCCCCGCCTTGTCGTAATAGCGAAGGTTATAGGATTGAACCCTTTCGTACAAAACAACGATCGCCTGCGAAAGAATGTCCTCCCCGAACCTTCGGGCATAGGCTGGGAATGCGCGTTTATTAATGCGAAAAATGACGAAGCCGATATGCCTCAGAACCAGCTCGTCTGCAGCCTGCTTCGAACCTTTCTTGGCCTTACGGATCAATCGACGCTCTTCATGAAGGGACATTTTTGGATAATGCCGAATAATACTGCGGTACGTCTTCCACATACCACGTTATTCACAATCGGGATTTCAGGCGGGAAAAAAGACTGAGAAACGTGAGCCCTGTCCAGGGATGCTTTGGCAGGTAGCATGGCCCCCATGGGCTTCCATGATGTGTTTGACGATGGCAAGACCCAACCCGGTTCCTCCCAGTTCTTTCGAGCGAGTTTTATCAGCACGAAAGAATCGTTCAAAAACTCGTCTTTGGGCCTCTTCAGAAATACCGATCCCGGTATCCTCGATCGTAATCGTCACGCCCTCGGGCTTTTGATCCGCTGACACAACGATCTTGCCTTCCGGTTTATTAAACTTAATGGCGTTATCAATGAGGTTCACGAAAACTTGATGAATCTTGTCCTTGTCACCCAAAACAATGAGAGACTTGCCTAAAATGCGATTCTCGATCTTGAGGCGATTCTTTTCGATCCGAGATTTGAATTCTTCAAGAGTAACTGATAATTCGGCAGTAAGATCACATGAATCCCTTTTTAGAAGAGCCCTTTTTTGTTCGATCTCCCCGATCGTTAAAATATCATCGACCAACCGGCCCAGCCGTTCCGTTTCCTCGGCAATAATCTTCAAAAAACGTTCGCTAACAGGAGGATCTTTCGAGGCGCCCCCCAAAAGAGTTTCAATAAATCCCTTGATCGCAGTGAGCGGCGTACGAAGTTCATGGGAAACATTGGTCACAAATTCTTTGCGGACATTTTCGAGCCGCCGGAGTTCGGTTGTGTCATGAAAAACAAGAATACCGAAAATATCACGGGCATGTTCTTTCAGGATTACCACGCTTAATTGAAGGGTTCTTTTTGTTTCTCCGGATATTTGGATTTCTTCAGAGACGATTTGCTGGCCCCCCAGCGCGCAATCCACAATTTTTTCGATTTGGGGATGCCTTGTAACTTCGATCAGGCTTTTGCCTTGAACGGCAGATATATCGTGCCCGAAGATCTTTTCTGCGGTTGGGTTCATAATCACAATTTGTTTGTGCCAGTCAATAGCGATTACTCCTTCGGTCATATGATTCAAAATAACGGAGATCTTGCCTTTTTCACTTTCGAGATCCTCAATCCGCGAACGAAGAGTTGCGGCCATTTGATTCATCGTGCCGGCAAGCATCTTGAGCTCGTCCTTGCCGTCGATCAAGATCTTCTCGGACCAGTCTCCGCGGGCATAGCGCTCAGCAACGGAGGTAATGCGGCGTATGCGTTTCGTAAGGTGATTGCTAAAAAGACAACCGGCGATAAGAACGATCAAAATGCCAAGCGCTGCTATAAGTACGACAGGCTGTCGAACGGACGCTAATATCTCATCGACGTGCGTGATTGGCATCGCCGCGCGTACAACACCCAGAACTTTTGGGCCTTCAAGAATGGGAATAGCGATATAAAGCATTCGGGTTCCGAGGGTCATGCTATAGCGAATGCTCATGCCCGGTTCTTCTTTCAAAGCGGCCGCAACCTCAGGCCGTTGCGCGTGATTTTCCATTGCAGGCAGTTTGTCCAAACTTTCACTCGAGTCAGCCAGCACCGCCCCTTGGGGATCGATGATGGTGACACGAACATCGGTTCCCAAAGCGATTTTTTCTATTTGCTCCTGGAGGCGTTTGCTATCTCCCAACAGAGGGATTGCCAGTTCACGGATAAGGACGGATTGACGGGTCAGGGAGTTCTGTAGTTGAAGGAGATCGCGCTTCTGGAGGAAATGAGAAAGCGTCCAGTCATTCACGAGCAGGACAAGGATAAAAATAATGCCGTACAGCACGAGAAGCCGTTTGGCAAAACCGATCTTGGGAAATCCCATTTCACTCTCCGTCGAAACGGTAGCCGACACTTTTTACTGTGACGATACGCTCGGCTTCCTTTCCGATCTTTTTCCGTAACTGCCCGATGTGCATATCAACGGTCCGCGTTTCGATGTTTACAGAATTTTCATAACCCCAAACATTCGATAAAAGAACTTCTCGGGTAAGTACCCGCCCCTTGGAACTCATGAGTATACCCAAGAGTTCAAACTCTTTAGCGGTGACTTCCACAGGCTTCCCCTTCAAACGAAGTTCGTGCTTCGTAATATCAAGTTCGATGGTTCCAGACCGCAAAACCTCTTCCGCGGGCTTCCCTTGGGAACGTCTGAGAACAGCCTTGATCCGGGCCACAAGTTCCCTGGGGCTAAAAGGTTTGGTCATGTAATCATCCGCGCCAAGTTCAAGCCCGATCACTTTATCAGATTCTGTGCCTTTGGCTGTGAGCATGATGATAGGCGTGAGACGCGTTTTTTCATTCAGCTTGAGGGTTTTACAAATCTCAAGACCATTCATTCCAGGGAGCATGAGGTCAAGGAGCACAAGCGCGGGCTTTGATTTTAGTGCTAATTCGAGACCCGTATTGCCCTTGGTCGCTGTGAGAACGCGAAAACCTTCCTGCTCGAGGTTGTATTTTACAAGCTCGACAATGTTCTTTTCGTCTTCAACGTAGAGAATTGTTTCGTTTGCCATAAGCTCTGATCAGGTTGTCTCAAAATGGTGGCGGACTTCTTTGCCCTGCTTCAAGTAGATCGTGTCCTC
>CAYMER010000066.1:0-2846 GCA_964389345.1 uncultured bacterium
TGCCACGTACAATCGTACCCTTTCCGGACTGAAGGTGAATTTCGATACGGTTTCGAGCACGGTCTATGGCGATCCGAAGCGTGGGTTCAAGGTTTTTTACGCGGATTCCGATCACCGGGCGGATCATAACGAACTTTATGCCACGGGCGGTTCGCTTTTCTACACGCGTAACCGTAACATCATCGAAGGCAGCGAAAAGATCCGGGTTGAGATCCGAGACAAGATCCAGAACATGACCGTGGCCAGTTATGACCTTCAGGAAGGCGCGGATTATGAGATCCATTATGGGGAAGGGCGCATCTTTCTTTCCCGGCCGCTTTCCTCGGTGGCCGCCGCCGACACTCTGACTTCGACGGATATCCTGGACGGCAGTCCGGTCTATTTGATCGTTGATTACGAATATGACCCAAGCTCCACGGATCCATCGATCACGAACGAAGGTATACGGGCTTACACTTGGATGGGCGATCACGTGAGGATCGGTGCAACCGGAGTCCAGGAAAAACGCGTCGGTTCGGATTATGACATGGTCGGCGTGGATGGCATGCTGAAATTCGGGCGTAATACGAAACTCACGGCGGAGTACGCCCGAACGATCAACCAGCAAATGCAGACTTCGATCTCGTATGACGGCGGGATCAGCTACGCGGATTTGAGTCCTTTGCGCGGAAGGCATTCGAAGCCCCAGGAAAGCGCTTATCTCATCCGGGGTTCTTCCGAACCTGTCAAGGGGTTGGAAACGACCGGTTATGTTCAGGGCGTGAATCCGGGTTTTTCGAACAGCTATATGCGGGATCAGGAAGGTCTTGAAAAATATGGCGTGGCCGCACGGTACAAGCTTACGAACAATTTGGCTGTCCGGTATCGTTTCGATCACAGCGCGGTCTTGAGTCAGTTGATGCCGCTGGATGTTACGGGCACCCAGGCGCCGTTCGAAAAGCTTGAAACCCAAACCGCGCAGATCGTCTACGATGACGGGAAATATCTCGCGCAACTGGAGTATCAGAATCGCAATCTGGACCAGGTCCAGGATATCGGGAACATGACGCCGGATCTTGTGAACCAGCTCCCTTTCAAAAACGGGGTGACGGGGAAACTGGGCTATCACTTCAACGATCGCTTGCTTCCGTATATCAAAGTCCAGACCGCGATGGGAGGAAAGGCCGACCAGCAGTTTGGCGGTGGTTTGCGCTATGAGATCACGAATAAGCTTTTTGCTTATCTGGAAGAGATGATCGGTCCTCTTGGGGATTCGACCTATTTCGGGTTCGAGCGCCAGCATGGGAACGGCGCCCGCAGCTATGCGAACATCCGTTCGATCGACCGCGGGATCGGAGATAGAACGCTCGCGACTGCCATCGGAAATTCGTTCGCGCTCTCCGAAAAATCGCGCATGTATTCAGAGCGCGAATATTCTTCCTATTAGGGGAGCGACGGCTTTGCGAACATTTTGGGTTACGAAGGGAAGACGGGAGACCATTGGGATTACGGAGCCAAGTACGAGCGTCGTCATTTGAAAAATGCCAGCACGCGCTTGATCGATCAGGCGGCCCAAGAATCACTTGCCCGCGCGAATGATTTTAACACCATTGGCGGGAGTTTAGCCTACGCGAATGGCAAGAAACTCCGGGCGCGAACTTACTGGGAAGTGCGCGTCGATCAGGACGCTCCCAAAATGAATCAAGTCGCCACGCGCAACTCTCTGAGTTACCAGATCACCGAAGACCTGAGTTTTCTTTCCTATTTTAATTATGGAAATACCCGCCAGTACGATCCGGGGAACACCCCTGCGACCTTTGTGGAGTGCAGCACTGGGTTTGCCTACCGCCCCATCAAAAATGATAAGCTGAATTTACTGGCGCGCTACACTTATCTTAAGGACCTCGGGGCCGATCAGCAATATAACAACAACGATTACGGCGGGTACCAGTTCGATCAATCGGCCCAAATTCTTGCGACCGATATCGCTTATGACGTGAACCGCTATTTCGGCCTGGTCGAAAAATTAGCTTTCAAGTATTCTACGGTTCACACCTCTGTGGGAGACAGGGTGAACGTCAGCACGTTTCTTTCCGCGAATCGCATCAATTTTCACGTGACGCGCAAGTGGGACGTGGCTCTTGAGTACCGGATCCTGATGCAGTCGTCCGCGCTGGATACCCTGAAACAAGGGGCGTTGGTTGAGATCGACCGCGAATTTTATGAATACGTCAGGCTCGGGGTGGGGTATAATTTTACCGACTTCAGTGATGATCTGCGTAACACGAACAGTTTCAAGAGTAACGGGCCGTTTGTGCGCATGACCGGAAAATTTTAAGGAGAGATGCTATGAATTATTTTTCAAAGTTTGTTCTTGTTCTGATGCTCGGTCTGGGTCTTGCCGGATGCAATACCGTCGGGGAAGTTCTTCCGCCCAATGATGAAGTGCTCGTCTACAAGCTTCCTTATGATCTGACCTATTTGCGGACGATGGAGGCCCTGGATACCCAGGGGAACTGGCAGCTTGAGGAGACCGATAAGGAAAAAGGGACTCTTAGCGTGCGGGACATGAATTATAGCCGCCTGGATGACTCGGACCTGCGGGTCATCGTATTCGTGGTCAAACGCGTGGATCGCGGGACCTCGTCGGTGTCCATCGACACAAAGAGTCAAAAAGTTTTTGGCGGCAAAAAGCTTCTGGCAGCCATTGGCGAATCTTTGGGCCGCGAGATCAAGTCCCATTCTCCAACAAAAGTTGAAGGTTAATGGGGCTAGTCCTGGCAATCTTTCAGGAAAAGAAAATAGAGGCCAGGGCAAGTCCTGACCCGCCCTTGCACCGCATCACATTTAAATTGAGGGGTATGCGG
>CAYMER010000067.1:0-2814 GCA_964389345.1 uncultured bacterium
GTAATAGTTGAACGGGAAACCGCTCTTGTGACACTCGAGTTTTTCCATTGTCGCGAGTGTTTTTTGGATGCGCGCGACCGCGTCCTCCTTGGTGATAAAACCCAGATCGTAAGCACTCACAACTGACATCAGGTAGACGCCGACATTCGTGATGTTGGTGTAATCCCCGATCCAAACGCCCTCCCCGAGAGGAGTTTTGTCCCCGAGTTTAATATTGTCCAGGGGCAGACCATTTTCTGCATCCGTAATCTCATCAAAAAATCTCCAGGTATCGGCTGCCACTTCTTTCAGGAATGCCTTGTCCTCCTGCGAAAACTGCTTTTTTACGCTCACCGTCCTGGGAAAGCCCCGGAGACGGCCGGCCAGGAATTTCGCAAACTCGGGTGTATTATGCGGGATCGTCGTTTTCTGGAGTTTGTATTCCGGATGATCGACGGCGCTTGGGCCCGGCTCGCCGGTCCTTAGAAATCGGATATTGTCGAAAAAGATCCTGCCCGTTTTTTTTGTCACGAACTTGTCGTTAAAAATAAAAATGAGCTCACTTAAATTATTGTAACTGATCCTGGGATTTTTCCAGGCCTCGGGATTTTGAAAATCGATGAGCCCCGTCAACTTATTGAGCGGAATACTTACGGTCTGCCACTCGGAGGTCACGGGAATGATCGCAGACCCCTGTACTGTTTCGATGCAGTCCTTATCGAGGCACTTCTTGATCTCGATCCCGAACTTTTCGGAAAACCCTTTTGCGGCATCCCCTTTGACCTCCATCTCAAAATGGTCGAATTGACTGCCGTCAAAACTCATGAGCTTTGTCCAGAATCCATTTTGAGCGGGAACGTCGGAATCCACGCTGTACGTAAGCTGAAGAACCTTGGATTCCTTGCCATCCTTGTCGGAAAACGGCACAATTGCTAGATCCGTGTAAGAATTATTTACATCCGCGGGATTGAGGTTCCAGTCCCCCGTTTGGCCGCCGAGACGATTTTCAAGACCATTTTCAAAATCCGCGATTATGACAACCCTGGAAGTATCCGGAGATGACGGCGTTGGGGGGAGGACAACCGTGGGGGGCACCTGAACCCCTTCCGACTTTTTAAGGGGCAGTTCCGAAAACCCTTGAGAACAGCCTGTCTGGGAGACCATGAAAAGCAACAACATGTACGACAAAAATTTTCTCATAGATAAGCCTTGAGACTTTTCCAGGTCTGCGGCCCGACGGTCCCGGTCACTGTGATTCCTTTAGCTTTTTGAAAACTCCGAACCGAGACTTTGGTCCTCTTGCCAAAGAACCCTGTGGGGTTCCCCTTGAAGTAGCCCGCACGACCAAGGGCCTTTTGAATCTTGATCGTTTCCTGTCTCGATGGTGCCTGGGGAGCCAAGGTGATCGGTCTGAGTGTTTTTCCAGTTGAAAAAGATTCGATCCTGCGCAGATCTGACCAAAGATACTGCCGCCGCTGGCTTCCCATGAGCCCCACAAAGATCACCTTGCCATTTGATTGGACACGCCCGGCGAAACAGTGGCGCGCCGTCCTCGTCCAGCCGGTCTTGCCAATCACTCCGCCCGTCCGCCAAAGCATCTTGTTGCAATTATTGAGGAGAATCCTCCGTCCGCTGCGGCTATAAATGACCGCGCTTCGAATCTTCAGCGTATTTACGATAAACGGATATTTTGAAGCCGCCATCATGATCCTCGCCAGATCATACGCGGTTGAATACTGGCCTGAGGCCGGAAGCCCGTTGGGATTCACAAAGTGAGAATTGCTTGCCCCGATACTTTTGATTTTCTGGTTCATGAGCTTGGCGAATGCGGACGTCGAGCCTGCCGTCAGGATCGCGAGTGCCACCGCCGCATCATTCGCGGACTTGATAAGCGCCGCTTTCACAAGATCACGAACATAAAAAAGCTCTCCCTCATGCAGGCCTATCTTGGAAGGCTGAATGTATTCCAACCCGCCCGGAATCTGGACGATTTTATCCAGCGAAAGATGATCGAGAGCCACCATCACGGTCAGAAGTTTGGTCGTGCTGGCAGGCGCGCGTTTGGTGTGAGGCGCTCTTGCATAGAGGATCTGCTGCGTCTGGCCGTCCAAAAGAACTGCGGAGGCTGCCACTAAAGTGATCGAACCCGCTTCCGCGAGCGCTGGCGAAAAAAGAAACGAGATCAAGACAAAACCTAAAACCGAGAGATTAAGGATTCTTTTTTTCATACAGACCGGGAGACCCATTTTTTTCTCAAAACTTTTTTGCCCCGCTGAGCGAGGGCGCCCTTAAAAAACTTGGTGGGAGCGGTCCCAATGCCGATCAATCGAGGCACAGCGCAGATTGGGGCCGTCCTGATTACCATTATATAAATGAAACGAAAGATCTGGGCGGTCCCAATACCCATCAATCGAAGCATCGCGGAGATTGGGGCCGTCCAGATCGCCATCCTGGAAAATAATAAAAGATCTGGGCGGTACAGGATTCGAACCTGTGACCTTTTCCATGTCAAGGAAACGTTCTAACCAACTGAACTAACCGCCCATACTGAGAAAAAATTATCGGAAGGGAGGCACATGATAAACTGCCACAGCAACCATTTCAACGAAAAAAGCCAGCTTTTGATCACGCGACCTCAAGAATCCAGCCCTTTTTCCAGGACCGCCCTGGCACAAAGATCAAGCTTATTTAAGAAAATTCCGAAGAAGTTCTCGGAATTTTCCAAGAGCCTGCCCGCGGTGGGAAACGCGATGCTTCATCGCAATGGGAACTTCGCCGAAAGTCTTCTGAAAAGGCGGATAGAAAAAAAGAGGATCATACCCAAAGCCACCACTT
>CAYMER010000068.1:0-2766 GCA_964389345.1 uncultured bacterium
TTTTTTTTCAAGCAGAAGACGGCATACGAGATCATAGCCGGTGACTGGAGTTCAGACGTGTGCTCTTCCGATCTTATTACGGTGACGTTAACAAATAGTGGTGATCAAACTGCCCAGACCGCGTCGGTAGTTGTAAATTACAAAAGCGGCGGCAGCACTGGCCCGGCTTCTGAAAATGGCGTAACCGCCTCCGGAACGCTCAGTTCACAAAACCTATCCTGATAGAGCAAGAGAAAAAAGGTCGCAGCTGTTTTGTGTTAAGGGGACAGTCCCCCTTCAATCTAAGGAAAATACTATGAAAAAAAATTTATTTTTGATTCTTGCTGTTCTTATCATTATGACCGTCGGTTCGATGGGTCGTTTATCTGCCGAAACGGCGGGTGCGATGCAGGCGGGGGTGGCGGCGGCGGTGAAAGGCGAGGTCAAGGCCACAACGCCTCCGGATAAGACCGCGCGTATGCTGAAAAGCGGGGACAAGGTGTTCATGGGCGACAAGATCGAGACGGGCGCGGACGGGCAGCTGCAGGTGCTTCTTCTGGATGAAACCGTTTTTACGTTGGGCCCTTTAAGCTCGATTACGGTCGATGAATTTGTGTTTGATCCGAAAAACGATGACGGCAAAGTGAAGGCCAGCATGGTGAAGGGCATTTTCCGGGTCGTGTCGGGAAAAGTAGCGCATAAAAAGCCCGAGAATATGTCGGTCGATCTTCCGGCCGGCTCGATCGGTTTCCGCGGCACGAATGTGGCCGGTATCATTGACGGACAAAAGACGACCGTTGTGCTTCTCGGCCCGGTGGGTGTGGGGCGTATTTATGTGACCAATATTGTTAATGGGGAGGTCGTGGCGGTGGATGTTGATGAAGCTGGCTACGCGACCATCGTGGACGGACCGAACAGAGCGCCTGTTCCCGTGTTCCAGGTTTCGGAAGCGGACCTGAACCGGATCGCTGCGGCCTTGGGGCAACAGATGTTAGGGGACGAGACTTCTACAACGGGGGATATCGCGGAAACGGCTGGCCAGGATCCCGGCAAAACCGTGGACACCCAGCAACTGCTGAACCTTCTCAATACCGTGGACGATCTGAATCAAACAACCATGACGGCGGCGCAGGATAAGGCCCAGGAAGCCTCTGCGAAGGATCGTTCTGATACAGGTCGAAAGCCTTATGTGCCAGGTGGGGGGCAATAATTTTTCAGGAAAAAAGATGTCTGATCCCTTTTACTTCGATTCGGCGGTGGTGACGCCGTCCCAGTGGGGAGCCGGGGGATTGATTTTGTAAGAGAGAATGCGTGAGACGTAAAGTTCGTAAAGCACGCCAAGGTCGATATGAGGCAGCGTAATGTGGCGGCAATTCTCGAGGGACTGTTCAGCTTCATCCCACCTTCGAGACCGATAGGATGCGAGCATCTTTTCAAAATGCCCGCGCACTTCTCCGAAAAGCGGTTGGTTTTCCAATACCGCATCTCCCAAAAGAGCGAAGATCTTCACGGGCTTTGTCTTCCCCTTGACGCGGATGAGATCGATCTCAAGGGTGGCGAATTCTTTTGTCGCGGCGACGGTGTTCTGGCCTACAATCGCCGTCACGCCATAATTTTTTGAAAGTCCTTCGATCCTGGAGGCCAGGTTCACCTCATCCCCGAGCGCCGTGTAGTCGAAACGTTGTTCGGAGCCCATGTTGCCGACGCAGGCGTTCCCGGTATTGATCCCGATCCCAACGCGTATCTCTTCAAAGCCCGGCGTGGCCCGGAGGTATTCCTGCATGGCCAGGGCCGACTGACACGCGTGCGGCGCGTGATTCTTGTCTTCGAAGGGCGCGTTCCAGAACGCCATGATGCAATCGCCCATGTATTTATCGATCGTGCCGCCGAGTTGAAGGATGATGTCGGTCATCGGCGTGAGGAAGCTGTTCATGAAATGCGTGAGCTCCTCCGGCGTGAATTTTTCTGCGATCCCGGTGAAATTGCGGATGTCCATGAAGAGGAATGTCATGGGGCGCATCTCGCCACCGAGCTTGAGCTGTCCGGGATTCTTGGCAAGTCTTTCAACGAGCGCGGGGGAAAGATAGCGGCCGAAGGCGCCGCGGATCTGGCCGCGTTCGCGTTCGGTGCCGAGGAAGTTCAGAAAGGACGATGCCAGATAGATCCAGAATACGGCGAATGAAGGAAAGACGGGATCGATCAAAAAATGCCAGCGGACAAATGCGTACCACGAAAATCCAAACGCGGAGGCGATGGCCAGGAAAGCGATCAAGGCGCAACGAATAGCACCGGCCTTGGGCAGGATCAAAATAAGCAGGATCCCCAGCAACGTCAAATAAGTGAATTCGAGCCCTGCGGCCCAGTCCGGCCGTTCCAGAAAATCCCCGAGGAACATTTGCTCCACGATCTGAGCGTGGACCTCAGCGCCCGAGGCGCGGGGATTGAGCGGAGTGGCACGGAGGTCTTTTAAGGCCATAGCGGTCGTGCCGATGAAAAGAACTTTTTCCTTTAATTCCTTGAGGGGAGCGTTAGCCGAGAGGATTTTCCAGGCTGGAATAAAGCGTTCCTTTTTGTAGCCGGTGTCATAAAGCCAGATTCTGCCCATGGCGTCGGTGGGGACGTCCAGCAGACCGGCCTTTATGCTTACGAGGCCGGTCTTCTCTCCGAAGGAAGTTTCTCCGGTTGCACCTGCCATGGTGATCTTGTAAGCGGAAGCTCCCTGGAAAACACGCAGGGTCTCAAGGACCAGGGCCGGATAGAGGGTGTCGTTCAACCGGAAAAATGCCG
>CAYMER010000069.1:0-7885 GCA_964389345.1 uncultured bacterium
CTCGAGGAGTTGCGTCGTCTGATCCTCGCGGCAGAGAACGGGCGGGATGAAGCCAAGGTGCGTGCCGCGACCCAGGAATACCAAGAGCTTTTGAAGCGGTCCCGGGAAGCTAAAAAGGGCTAATAAATCGCTTGGTTTCAGGAGGCGAGATAACTATAATACGCAGCTCTATCCTTGTCTGAGGTTTGATTTTTCAAATGGTTGACATACTGATTTGTATAAAAATTATATAGTAATCAGTATAGTCCCAACCAACCTTTTATCTTTGCAAAGGTTGGGACAAGGATTGCCCCAATTTCTGCTTCGCAAAAATTAATAGGTATTAGGACTATGAAAAAGGCATTCAAGAAACCTACCCACGCATCATCCAAAAAGCCATCTTCGGCCAAGGCCCAAGGGAAGACCCTGCCTGCGCAGTCTGCCAAGCCGAAGCCGGGCAAAAAGGGAGCCGTCTCGGCAAAGCTCCATGCGGAAATGGTCCAAAAGCTTTTTACCCTTGGCAAGAAACAGGGTTTTGTCACGATCGAGCAGATGAAAAAACAACTGCCCCCGGACATGAACAATCCCGGAAAAGTGGAAGAGATCATCGGGGCCTTGAACGCCAAAGGGATCGAAGTTACAAGCGGTTCTGCGGGAGATCCGTCCAAGCCCGTTTCCGAAGTGATCCAAGACGTCGAAGTCAAAAAGGGAAAAGACTCCGAACTAGAGGAAGATGCGGCGGTTGAAGAATATGAACGCGGTCGCATTGATGATCCGGTCCGCACTTATCTCCGCCAGATGGGGCAGATCTCGCTCCTGACCCGCGAGCAGGAAATCGAGATTTCCAAGAAGATCGAGGCCTGCGAACACGAACTGAAGAAAGTCGTTTATCAGACCAAGGCTGCGCGGTTCGAAGTTCTTGAACTCGCCAAGAAGATCCTCGAAGGACAGGTCCAGGTCGAGGCGATCATTGAAAGCGAAGAGCAGGCCCAGATCCAGACGCTCAAGAAAAAGCTCAAACTGCTGATCCGGAAGTTCCGCGCCTCCCGGAAAAAATCGAATGTGGTTGAACTTCTTTTGCAATTCAATCTAAGCATCGCGATCGTCGAGCAGATCGTCGCGAGCCTGAGAGCCAAGCTCAAAGAGTTGAAACGGAACCGCGAGGATATCAAGTAGCTTCGCCGGAGCGGCGTGCGCGGCAAGATCGGCCAGATCGAGGAGCGGAACCGTCAGATCCTCCGCGAACTCGGGGAGCCGGAAGAAAAACTTTATGAGCACTTCAAGGCCATTATTCGCAAGGAATGGGAGCTTACCCGGGCGAAGAAGGCGTTGGTCGCCGCGAACCTCCGCTTGGTGGTAAGTATCGCCAAGAAATATACGAACCGGGGACTTTCCTTTTTGGACCTGATCCAGGAAGGGAACATCGGCCTTATGAAGGCTGTGGATAAATTCGAATACAAACGCGGTTACAAGTTCTCGACCTACGCGACCTGGTGGATCCGCCAGGCGATCACGCGTTCGATCGCGGACCAGGCCCGTACGATCCGTATCCCGGTGCACATGATCGAGACCATCAATAAATTTTTCCGTGCGTCACGCCATTTGGTCCAAGAGACCGGACGCGAACCGACCCCCGAAGAGGTCGCGCAGGTTATGAAGATGCCCGTCGAAAAAGTGAAGGGGATCTTGAAGATCGCGCAGGAGCCGATCAGTCTTCAGACGCCGATCGGAGATGAGGGGGATACGAGCTTCGGGGATTTTATTGAAGATAAGTCCGCGGTATCTCCGGCAAATGCCACGGCCTATAGCATGCTTAAAGAGCAAATGGATGACGTTCTTTTGACACTCACCGAGCGTGAGGAAAAGGTCCTGCGCCTTCGGTTCGGGATCGGTGACGGTTATCCCCGGACTCTGGAAGAAGTGGGCCATATTTTTAACGTGACCCGCGAGCGAGTTCGTCAGATCGAGGCCAAGGCGCTTCGGAAGCTCCGTCATCCTACTCGGTCGAGAAAGCTCAAGAATTTTCTGGATATTAAGCTGAGCGAGTAATAGAATCCCTCGGTGGGTTCCTTCAGTCCTGGGATTTTTTTGACGATAGTCTGGATGTTTTAAACGTGTCGAGGTTAAAATGTCAGAGAATAAGAAATGTCTTTTGATCGTGGATGATGAGGACGATGTCTGTCAGATCGTTAAAGAAAAATTCGAGCATTTGGGCTACAAGGTCCTGACCGCACTCGACGGGGCGGAGGGTTTTCAGAAGACTGAAGAAGGCAAGCCCGATTGCGTGCTTCTTGATATCCGTATTCCGAAAGGCGAGGACGGATTGACCTATCTTCGCAAGCTCCGCTCGTATCGTCACGATGATCTTCAGGAACAGACTCGCATCAGGAAAACCCCTGTCATCATGCTTACCGGCGCGGGAGCGACGATGCAGCCGCTCTTTGAGCTCGAGGGGATCAGTGGTTTTATTGAGAAGCCTTTTGATCTTGCGAATCTCCAGGGCAAGGTCGAGCACATTCTCCGGATACGTTAAGTTTTTCCCCCGCAGGGTTGATTGCAATTCCTCTTTTCTTTCAACATCCTACCCAACACTACGCCAAGGGATCCCGCACAATCGTCGTGTGTTTAAAGGGGGCTTATCCCAGAAGAAATGCTTGATATTTTAAGGCGGCTTGCCGATATATTGACCAGGCGGGAAACTGAGCAGTAAGAATTTTACTGTCAGAGCTTCGCCGTCTGCGAGGCGGCTTGTATTGTGAAATCCGGTTTTAGTACTGTTCTCCATCTTATTTTAAGGGTTAACAGTACTATACCGCATACTCTAAATTTAAATATCATGCGGTATTAGCGTATCGTTCAATTGTCTGTTGACTAAGAGGGGATATCGTCTAAAATTCTTTCAGCGCTGGATTTCAATATAGAAATTAATGATATCCAGGCGGTCTTGAAGAGAGGGTGACAAGCGGTCTATGAATTTCAAAACAGGACTTTTGATTCCACCGCGTTTTAGTTTTCCTCGAGGAGTGTCCGTCTCTTTTTTCACCCAAAATCCTTTTCATTCCTTCTCCCTTCCGGTGGAAAAATCATGAGTTACTATAAGATCCTGGGTCTGAATGCAGAGCCTTTCTCCACAAGTCCGGATCCTGGTTTTTTTTATGAAACCAAGGAGCATAAGGCGGCGCTTTTTCGCCTGAGAATTGCGGTTGAGCTCAAGAGGGGTTTGAGTGTGGTGTTGGGGGACGTTGGAGTGGGTAAAACCACGCTGAGCCGCCGGCTTTCCCAGATTCTTTGCGAAGAACCCGCGGTTCTTTTAAAAGTGATCCTGAATCCCGATTATCATTCGGAACAGGAACTGCTGGAAGAGATCGTGGATAGGTTCAAGATTTCATCCGAACCTGTGACGGGGCGTGAGACCCGAACCTTGGATTATATGAAGTGGATCGAAAAATTTCTTTTCGAAAAAAGCATCACCCAGAAACAAACGGTCGTGCTTTTGATCGATGAGGCCCAAAAGCTAAGTGATCCGTGCCTCGAAGTTTTGCGGTCTCTTTTGAACTATGAGACGAATGAGTATAAAACCCTTCAGGTGATCTTGATGGGACAGATGGAGTTATTGCCACGCATTCATCAGATCAAGAATCTCTGGGACAGGATAGCCCTCAAACAGCTTTTGAAGCCCCTGGAAGAAGACGAGGTCAAAAAAATGATCGAGTTCCGCCTGCGACATGCGGGGTATCAGGGTCATAAGCCGCTTTTTACGGACGAAGCTTTTGAAAGCATTTTTCATTTTACTCAAGGTTATCCCAGGAAGATCTCGATGATCTGTCATGACGCTCTGGAATACCTGCTTATGCACAATAAGGAGTCGGTCGATTTAGAATCTATCCGGATGATTATCCAGGATGCATGGTAGAGATGCGAGCTGATGGCTGACACTATATCTCCAGAGGAAAGGCTGTTTAAGGTCATCCAGCAAGGAAAACTGACAGCGGGTCAAGACCGTAGCGGTAGCGGGGAAAAAACCGGCGGAGGGTTTGAGAGATTCAAACGTTTCATCACGGCGCAAATCGCAGGGAAGACAGGCGCTGACTCCCGAGAGGGCCTGCTGGCTCGAATAAAGTGGCCCGAGCTGGAGCCGGGGATTGTCAACAAGGTCCTGGCGGTTGTTCTTGTTGTTGCTTTAGGGCTTGTCGCCTATGAGGTTTTGGGTAAACATAAGGATGTTGCCGTAATTATGGAGGCGGTGTCGAGGATTAAGACATTGCCTGAGGAAGACAAAAAAAAGATAGAGCCCTTAAAGGCACTCTCTTTTTATCTCAGTGAGATTCGGAAAAGAGATATATTCCGCGCGAACGCGGAGTCTCCGGTCGTCGAAAACGTGCAAATAAAATCCGAATCACTCGAGAAAGCCGTTGAGAGCATGAAGCTCCAAGGGATTTCCCGTGGGGATGTGCCGAAGGCCATGATTCTTTGGCAGAACGGCAAAGACAGCAAAATGTATTTTCTCGTCGAGGGTCAGGCCATTGGAACCTCCGGTTTTAAAGTGATAAAGATACTTAAAAATACGGTCACGGTAGGCGATGGGGTAGAAGAAACGGTGCTTTTATGAGGAAATGTTTATCGTTCAAAACGGGCATTGCGATCATGATCGCTGTGTCACTTTTTGCTCTCCCGGGGTATTCAAAAACGGACATCCCCGAGAGCGATAATCTATTGCGCAAACCCATATCCGAATATGCTTTTCCGGGGCTGCAAAAGAAGATCTCCCTGGATGTTCGGGAGATGGACATGGCACAGTTCCTGAAATTTTTGGCGACTGAGGGAAATCTGAATATTATCACGAGCAAGGCGGTGGCGGGGCCCGTGAGTTTACTCATTAACGAAGTGACCATCGGCGATGCGTTGGAGTTGGCGCTCGCCATGAACGGGTTCGCTTATCAGGTTAAAGGAAATGTCATCACGGTCATGACGACGGCGGAATCGAAAACCATGTTCGGGGTCGAGTTCTATGATCAGCGGCAGACGGCCATCTATCAATTGAAGTACGCTTCTCCAAAGAACGTTGCCGCGATTCTCGGCAATATAAAAAGCGACATCGGGAAAATAGTATTTGACGATACCACGGGGACGCTCATTTTGATCGATACTCCGGGGAAGGTCAAGGAAATGGACGCCATTATCCAGAAGCAGGAATTGCCCACTGTGTCGAGGGTCGTGCCGACCGAAGTGCGAGTATATGAACTTCGATACGCGAAGGTCGAGACGGTCAAAGATGAGATCAGCAAAATTCTCACGCCGGAGATAGGTTCGATGCGTACCGATACAAGGACCAACACGCTTGTGGTGACGGATCTGTCTTACGTGCTCGAGAAGCTGGATGTCTTGATCAATGCATTTGATCGCAAGGTCCGGGAAGTTTTCATTGATGCCAAGATTGTCGAAGTGACGCTGAACGATAAATTTCAGTGGGGCGTTGATTGGTCCAGGGTAATCACCATTGCCGGGAAATTCAGTGCGCTGACGCTTATGCCCCAGGCCGGATTCCCTCTTTTGTTGGATAAAGTGACCGGGATGGGCAAGATGACCGTGTCCACCACGTCGTCGAACAATCAGCTTAACGTTGTTCTTGAGGCCCTCGACTCGCTTGCTGCTACCCGGATACTTTCGAATCCGCATATTACCGTAGAAGAAGGAAAGGAAGCCAAGGTCGAAGTGATCGAGAAACAGCCCTATGAGGAAGAAACGACCACGACCGCTACGGGAGGTACCACCACCAATGCCAAGAGCTACCAATGGGTCGACATCGGCGTTTCGTTGAGTGTGACGCCGCACATCAATCAGGACGGGTATATCAGCATGACGATCAAACCGGTGATGAGTTCCATCACCTCATGGTATGGAGGATTGGCTCAGGCGGCAGGATCTGTTCCGGTCGTTAAATCGGCCAATGCACAGACGATCGTCACGATCAAAGACGGAGTGACGATCATCATTGCCGGGCTGGTCAAGGATAATAAAACAAGGACAGAGGAAAAGATACCGGTGCTGGGAGATATCCCGTGGATCGGGTGGGCCTTCAAAAGGATCAACGATGAGGTTACCCGGACGGAGACCATTGTGTTCCTGACCCCGAAGATCGTCACCGGAGATACCACGTTCCTTCTGGAAAAAGATCAGCCGAAGCCGCTCAGAGGACTGAAGCAGTAGAAAAGAAAAAGTTTCAGAGATGCAAAGAGGCAAAGAGAAGGCTCTGAGGCTCTGACTCTTTGACTCTCTGATTCTATGACTCTTTGATTCTAGGATGCTTTGACACTAACGGAAGGTGTGAAAATGAAAAAACACGCGATTCTTTTTATGATGCTGGTGCTCGGATTTACAGTGCCATGTCTCCAGGTTTCTGCCATGGCGAAGATCCCGAAATTCTGGAAAGAGAACCCCAAGGGTCTTGGTGAAGAAAGTAAGGAAGAAAAAAAGCCTGCCGCCTCAGACATGAACGTCGAGTACGACGAGATCAGCGCGATCAAAATGAAGAGATACGATGAGCTGATGCTTGAGATCACGAAGCTCAGAGATAGCATCGAGGGGCTCCTTGCAAAAGAAGAGAAACTTTCGGGCGAAAAGGAAAAGGCCGGAATCGATCTTGCGGAGCGTGCCATGGCCGCAGAGATCGCCGACAAGAATGTCAAAAAGGCTATTCTGGATGCGTCCGCCGAGGATGAAAAAATGAAGAATTTTGCCGCGGCGGTCGCGAAAGAAAGTGCTGCGCGCCGGGAAAAGATCGAAAAACTGAAGACGGATCTGAGGGAAACCGACGACAAGATGAAAGAGCTGGAAAGTTCGAAGGCCCGGATCGAAGCCGAGAATGCCGCCCGGGATACAGAGTACAAGGATATTTCGAGACGATTGGTGGCGCTTAAGGGGAAAAGCTCTGCGGGCGAAAAGAATGAGGCCGTGGGGGGGGATGAACCGGCGCGTCTGAAGAAGCTCATGGGTGAGCTTGAATTGAAAGCCCAGGACGGGGAGCGTTTAAGACAGCAGCTAGCGGAAGAGATCCTGCCTTTTGCCGAAAAGACCCGGGCCGTGGAAGAAGAGATCTCGGCGTTGGAGCGCGAGGAGGTTTTGCGGACGAAAGAACTGCGGGAGAAGATCGGGGATTTTGACAAGGCCAGAAACGGAGATAAACAGAAAGATCAGGCGATCGAAGGAGCCAAGAAAATAGCCCAAGAGGCGGGCTTGAAAGTGCTCAGCGCGAAAGCCGCGCTTCAGAAGATCGAGGAGGATCTTCTGAAGGTCTCCGGGGAAAAACTTCAGGCTGAAAAGGATCTGGTTGAGAAGACGGAGGAACTGAAGGTCCGGGTATCGGTGCTTGTTGCCCAGAACGAAAGTGATCAGGAGCTGCTTCCGACTCCCAAAGATGTTGATCCCAGCGGAAAGGATATGAAAAAGAGACTCAAACGCGCCGAGAAGGAGGTCTTCGAATTCAGGCGGAAAACGGAGCAAGCCTTGCGGGTCAATAAGGACCTTAAAGCGAAATTCGACAAAGAGATGCTGGAAAAGAATTTTAATCTCGCCGTCACTTATGAAATGAACGGGTTTTACAAGGATGCCGAAAAAGAGTATCTGGAATGTCTGAAGATAAATCCGGAAGATGCGGACGTCCATTATAATCTGGCTATCCTTTATGATGACCGGCTGAACGATAACAAAAAGGCGCAAAAGCATTATTACAAGTTCCTTGCTTTCCGGCCCATCGGAGAGTCGGGGGAGCGCGTCCGGGACTGGATCATGCGCTCCGAGCTTGAAAAACGTCTGGGCAGTACGGTCCGGTGATATGCGCCTGAAAATTGTTTTGATCTTTATCCTGTCGGTGTTGATCCCCACCGCGCTTCTGGCCTTTTGGGGTCTC
>CAYMER010000070.1:0-35162 GCA_964389345.1 uncultured bacterium
TCGCTCCGGCTTCAGACTTCGCAGGGACGGATTCCGGACGGACCGTGCTTTCGGGCTTAAGCAAAGAAGCTTGGACCGCATAACTTTCCGGCGTTACTTTGGGATCGTGAACAACATTTCCTTCTGTCAGGGCGCTTCCGACCATTTCCCGCGCCCAGGCCAGGACCCCCGTCAGGAACTGGTTATCCTCCGGCGGTCTCACAGCTCTGGGAAGATCGTTCGGTTTCCACTCGGCCTTCCTGAAATCTGTGATCGTGCCTTTTTCATCAATTGCAAAAAAGAATTTCCCGAACTTGGGACCGACTTTGAAAACGATATCCTCACCCTCATGCATCTTGACCCAAAGTAAAAGATCAAAGGTCACCTGCTTAACAAAATCGCTTTGGGTCGCGTCATAGGTGAAATGCACGAGGTGTTGCCCGAACGGCACATTCATCTCCGCGAGGATCCCCGATTGAGCCTCGTCTTCAACAACCCCGATGTTCCCGACCACATGGATCTGCCGAGTTTCCGAACGGGCGTTTTGGATTCCATCGAGAAATTTGCGGGCGCGGAAAAAACTTTGACTTCCCTTGCGGCCGCCGGAAACAAGGTCCCCGGCAAGAAAAACTTTCGCCATCTTCCGGACGCCGGCATCCGGAGAAGAAACCTCAACGGCGCGCAGTGCGTCCCGCACAGCTTCCGGTTCCATGGTTTTCACCCGAAGTGCCGAACGGGCAGGAGTTGTTTTTTTCTTAAGCAACAAAAGCTGGACGTGGTCGCCGTCACCGCCGAACGGAATACGCAGGGTCCAGCCCTGAAGCAGGTCGTCGCGTTCTCCGTAATCGATCCCCGCCAAAAGATCCTGCACCCGATACGCGGTCCCCGGTTCAATGATCTGCTCAAGACCGGCCGAGACCTGGGTCGATACTTTTCCGTCGCCCGCCGCGACTTCACGGCTGGCGGCATCGAGCTGGATCGCAGCCACAACGACATCTCCTGAAGCATTTTTTGAGGCCAAAACAAGCGAGCTTTTATGCGAAGAATCCAACACGTAAAAATGATGTTTCCCGGCCCGGGGCGCATCTTCTCCCAAAGCAGTTTGGATATTCGCCAGGGCGTGACTAAGCCTTGAATGGAACGAAGGATCCCAGGCGGAAACCCGCGGCGTATTCAACAGATCGGGTCTGAAAAGACCGATGAGCGTCATCGTAGGTCTTATTTTATCCCCAAAAAAATCAGCGGCTTCCTTGGGATCATCGCTTGCCAGGATCTCCAGCTGCTCGAAAAGATGGTTCGATGTAGGCGCCCCTTCCGGAGACTCATAGCCGGTTCTTGCCTGGCGGATCAAATGCCTGAGAGAAGACGCGTCCTGCTGTTCTTGGAGACGGACGGGTTCCAGGAGGCTGTTCGAAAGCAACGAATACGGAACCGGCTGCAGCTCAAGGATCTCAAGACCCAGAGGCATGGGAACGCCGATCCCCAGCACGGTCACGGGATTTTCTTTTGCATGGATCCTGTGATTTTTTCCGAGTTTGGGTTCCCTCACCTGGACGAACCGCACATCGGGCGCTCCCTCCACCAGCAGATTAAAAGCGGCGGCATCGATAAGGACCTGGGTGCGCGCCTTGTAACCTGTAAAACTCTGTTTTTCTTCACGTTGAACGGGGGCCCCAAGATTGAGATCCACCAGCACGGGCTTTCTGCCCTTGGCTGCGAAGATAAAAGACTGGATCTTTTGATCATGGGTCCTGAGAGAATGCGCATTCGAATGTCCCTCAAGATAGCGAGAAATGTATTCGGCCCACGGTTGATAAGTTTCCCCGGTGCCCTGCGTTAATTCGTCTCTCAAGGCTTTTGCCTGCTCCGGATCCGCTTTCACATAGCGCTCGAACCAATTCCCTGCCATGCGCACCAAAAGCATTTCTGTAAGGTCCATGGCCTGTAAACTGAGAACTATTTTTTGTTTTTCATCGGAGTCGGCCGTTTCCCTAGCCATTTGTTCGATCCTCTTTCTTAAAGGATCCACTCCCGGAGACATGCCCTGGAGACTCGCCAGGATATATTTAAAAACGTCTCCCTGATTAACATGATGTTTCAAACTGTCCAGGGCATCCATCCCTCGCGTCGCCTCTGGGTTTTTCGGATCAGACCGCTGCCAGGTTTTGATCTCACGGAAAGATTTGAACATGCCGAAAAGCCCCATCCCTCTTGCGTAATGCGTCCTTCCGTCCCGCATCCCCTGCCAAACGAAATCAGCGGCTTTCATGGGCGCGGCATAATCCGAAGACTGGAAATGGAGCTGGCGGAACAACGCTTCGCTCTTTTCCTCATCCTCAAGTGTCTGTTCGAGCAAATAAGCGTGGGCCATGGCCTGGCCGGTCACCATGTCCACTTTCCAGGAAGCCGCTACGGATTGATACATGCGTTCGCGCCGTGTTTTGGGATCAGAACGCAGCGTCTTGATCTTTTGCAGGGCTTCCACAAGACTTACCACGGACGGACGCCGCCCGCCGCCCTCCTGAGTGCTCCGCTCATTGTCATCGTACCAGACAGGAATTCCGTTCAAAACCTCCCACTCACCGCGCTTGACACGCTCCCGCATGATGTCATGAGTAATGACCGTTTTGTTCGGCTCGCCTTTGTCGTTCAAAACCCGGATGATTTCACCGGTCCGGATATCGCGAATGACCCAGACCTCGGGATTCGCCCCGCCGAAAACGCCCATGACCTCGCCGCCGTTCGTTTCATTCTTTTCCATGCTGGTGGCCGAAGCTTCCAGGTCCTCATCGGAAAGCATCATGCCTCCCTCCGTTCCGCGGAAAATGATCTGGGCTTCATAATACGTGTAATCTTCCAGCGTCCCGATGCGATCCTCCAAGCCGAGCAGTTCGGTCAGGAAGCGGATATAAAGGAAACGTTCATGGGCGTCTTTCAGGTTAAAAGTCCGGCCGCCGATCAGCAGCCGGCCGATCGTTCTCCTGAGTTCCTCGATCGAGCGCTGATCCTTTAACCGGCTGCGGAGCACCTCGAATTCATTTTTGTAGCGTTCCTCGTTCTTGTCGATGCCGTCCTTGTAAGCTTTCCAGAATCCGAAGAGCGAAATGAAAGGCCTCCAGGGCTCATCCTTATCATCATAATTCTTTTTCTCCCAGGGAACATGGACCCCCGCCTCGGCGCCTGCTTTCGTCACGACCTCTTTCAATTCCTGTTCATATTTGTCCGGTCCTTTATAATCGACCTGGCGACGGACATTGGCAACGACCGGATCGTTAAGAAGCAGATCGCGGACCTGAGAAAATTCCGAATCGAGCCTGGTCCAATCTTCCGGCCGGTTCTCCTGGGCCGCTTTTTTGACAAGAGCCTGCATTTCTCCCAGACGAGCCAACAGCTGGTCCATGCTCATGTTGTTTTGTTGTATATAATCCTTGAACGTGTTCCCGAGCCAGTCGCGTCTTCCCGTAAAACCGTATTTTTCCCGGAGCCAGGTCAAAAGGGTTGCCGCATCCGCGGCGCTCACCCATTCGTTCTCGGATTTAAAAATCTCGCGAAGGTCCGGATGTTGGTCCAGGATCCCAAAGAATTCGCGGTCATTGGCTTCCGCCGGAAGTCCGTACTCGGGAGCAGGCGTCGCAAGCGTTTTCTTGTGATGCTCGATGACCGCTCTCCGGTCAGGAGACTGCCAGCGCGGGAGGAAAACACCGTTCGTGCTGCGGATCTGCTGCTTGGCATCATAAAAACCGCGGACCTTGTGCCAGGCGGTTCGAAAAATGTTATTGAGGAGCGCGGGAAGATGTTCCACAAGCCCTACGCCCGAGATCAGATGAAAGATCTCCGCCGTAAAATCCGCAATGCTGATCTTACCGTCATGAACGATCGTTGAGCGAAGCCACTCGGGAAACCCGAAAAAACCGTAATAACCTTCCCAGGCCTCAAAAAGACCGGGGCGGAAGACCGTATGATTGAGCGTGGTCCGTTTCACGCGCTTGAGATGTTTGAGAGGAAGGCTGACAAAAACTTCGTGGTCGAGAAGGATAACATTATCCGGATCCGGGTTGCCTTCAAGATGGCGGATCAGAAGTTCGCTCGCCTCGCTAAAGGCGGCCATATGGATCTCGCGCATCCCCGTATCGTCATACACTTCATCAAAGAAAGGTTTTTCTCTTCCCTCGGCGTCAACGGTGTACCCGTCCAAATAATGTTGCGGCGACCGGTGTTTCTCATAATAGGTCTTGTAGGCCCGGAAATAGACCGTGGCCGGGGCGTTGTTGATAACCGTTTGGACCCGCAATTTGACCGGGGTCAATTCCATGGCTTTTTTGACGATCTCGCCGAAAAGGATCCTCTGTCCCTTCGCATCCAGTCCCTTGACCGGCTTGTTCTTGATGAAATTCCAGAGAGGGTGGATGCCGGTCACATTCATCCCAATCGCGGCCCAGGCTTCGAACAGATCGGGCAAGAGAGCCCCGAGACCGCCTGTTAATGTTGTTTGCGAAATTTTGCCGGCCGTGTAAGCATCGTACAATTCCTCTATTTTTTTCAAAACGTGCATGGGATAACCGGCCTCGAATTGCCGGCTGTAAACATGCCTCTTCGCCAGCTGAGGAGTTTTCGCTTCAGCCCAGGTCGTCCCTTCTTCCGCCCGCATCTCGGACCTCGCCGGAAGCCAGGCATCTTTTTCAATGGCAACAGCGTCGCTCGCTCGCAGTTCGGAGCGCCTTCGCAAAAGACTCATTTCCCCGGCAAGAACCGCATGCGCACTGCTAAACTTCGCGACAAGGTCACCCACGGAATCCAAAGCCCGCGGATGATTTCTGCGGAGAATGTCCTCAATGATGGCCTTCATAAGGTACAAGCGGCTATTGGGCGTGAAATGGAATACCGGCGGCGCCCCTTCTTCTTGCGTGACGAGCCCTTTCAATTTTAGCGCCTTCACGAACATCGCGAAAAGCATGTCCTGCGGGTAGTTCGGCGGTTTCATTTTTTGATAATCAAGCAGGGCGACAAATTCATTCGGCATCAGGACAAGATTTCCACCGTGGTAATCCCACCGGCGCACCCCTTCCCCTTCCAGAACGGAGGCCACTTTTGACACGCGAACCATGACGTTAAGGACGTGAAGGAGATATTCTTTTTCGGGCAAAGACTGTATCTCTTTAAGGTGGTGCTCCCAATCCAGTCCTTCGATATAGGGATAGACGATCGTGAGGGCCTCAGAACCAGCCCAAAGAGGCATGGCCTCTCCTGTGCTGGTTTTAAAGGCTCGTACCGCTTTAAAAAGAAGCGGGTTATAGACGCGGGCCTGGACGCCGTGCCTCGCGAGGATCTCATTGGCCAGGTTCCTCGGCTCCGTCCGGTTCCCGAGCGCGGACATCAGCCTTTCGATCGCTTCCTCCTCCTGCTCCTGCTTGTCTTCATCATAGAACCTCTTGATGACATAGATCCTGCCGGAAGGATCCCCCTTGATCGTCGCGCGGTAAAGCTTTGAGGGACTGGACGACGACTTCGAGATCTCTTCAAAAAGAACGAAGGTTACTTCGTCCTCGAAAGAGCTATGGGGCGCCTGCGGCCGCATCACAAGCATTTCGTCCATTCTCCGGTCATGCTTCTGGTCCCGGATCCTCCAGGCCGCGTGAAGATGATCGAGCACTTCGGCGCTTTGAAGCATCCACCTGTGGAACTGGCCGGGTTGCAGCTTGAAATAGATCTTGGCCGCGGTTCCCTGAATATTTTCGAGCCGGACATTCTGTCCGACATAGAATTCCTGGCCTTTTCCGCGGCCCTCCTCCGCAAAAGGGTCCCAGAGCCAGAAATCGCCGAAGGCCTCCTCGATCGTGGCGGACTTGAGGTGGGGCTGCCTTTTTAAATAAGCGTTCTGTATCTCGGGAAAGTCGTTCAGGTCCACATCCACGACCCCTTCCCGTAATTCTTCCGAATGGTTATCAATCACCAGGAAGCGATTGGTAGAACTGGTCTCCGGAGTACCGAGGAATGCTTCCACTCCCGGCCTCGAACGAACCACCAGCTCTTTTTCCTTCTCAAAAACAGGACGCTTCCCCGTGGAAAGCATTTTGGAATTCACAACCTGTTCCCATTCCCCCATATCCCGCCGGATTTTCGAAGGCGCTAACACCTGAGAATCCCCGACTGTCGGACGGACAGGGGCAAGGCTTGCTCGCAGTTCGGAGCGGGATCTGACCTCCGGGACCTCCGAACGGGAAACAAAAGAACGGACCGCGGAGTTGATGCGTTGAAGGGATTCCTCGCGCGTTGTGAGGATCTTCCTGAGTTCGCCCGCATGAACCAAGCGATCGATCCATAACAAAAAGGCCGCGGGAACGCTCAGCACGACCGCCACTTCTCCAAATGCCCGGGTCAAAAGAACCGTCAGAGCGATGACGCCGCTCCAGTAGATCCCGTTGACTTTCAGGGAACGCCAGAGAGACGGTCTTAAACCATTCGCAAAACGCGCAAGCAGGGACAATATTCCATCCATATCCCGCTGAACCAAAAACCCGTCTAGTTCTTTACGATACTCACGAGCCTTGAAAAACCGCCCCCAAAGCTCGAGTGCGCCGTCATGGTCCAGCATCTCGAACCGGACCTCCCGGTAAAAATCCTTCCGGTCCAACTCACCTTCCGCTTGTCCCCGCATCTCGGAACGATTGACGCGGTCGATGACGACGATGCGATAGAAGCGTTTTGCAGGAAGCGCGCCTCCCGTGAAACTGCCGTCGTCGATCCAGCTCGCGACCGTACCGTCCGCCACGATCCCACGCTGCACAAGCTGCCAAGAACCTGTTTTGAGATCATCCCGGTATTCGATCTGATAAACAAAATTGGTTTGGGTCTGGAAGGTGACCTTGAAGTTCCCGTTCGTTTCTTTAAGCCCCTGGATCACCGGCGCTTCGACCGACACGAGCGCCTGCCGCCGCGTGGCATTTGGATCGATGCTTAGCGTCGTTGTTGCCGTAATTGTCGCAGTCGTATTGGTTTCGGCAAGCGCACCCGTCCCTTTTTTTGCGATCATCGCCCACCCGCCGTTATAACCAACGCTTCTGATTTGGGTGCTGCCTAAAGCTTCAATGGCCTGATAAGCTTGTTCCACACGAGGATCAGGCCACGCTGAACCACCAGGGCCTTGGATAAATCCTCCCTCTTCGGCAATCGCCATAATGACAATTTTTCCGTTAGGAATACTATTCAAATAGCTTACAAAGGTCGGAAAATAAACGTGCGGATGGCCCCATACGTCCCCTTCCATAAAATAAGTATCAAAATGTTGAAAATCTTCCATACGATTTCCAGTATAAGAATCCAGCACCGCAACATTGATCCCGCGGCCGCCTTTATCTCCGCCGGCGCGCGAAAAAACGGTTTTACCATTTAAGGTAAAGACCGCGGGGTTGCCTGAAGTCGCGGTCATCACAGGATTCGTCACCAGAGGAATGCCGTTTTGACCGTCCAAAGCAAACCTCTGCTGAAATGCCGGGACAACTAGCTTCGGTTGGCGCCCGATGTTAAACCATCCGAACCATTTTTCGTCGTTGTAGCCGTCCGGCTGACCATAATTCACTTCGGTCGAGTAGCCCTGACTTCCGGTGTAACCGCCTTTATACCATTCATCCTGAAATTCAAAAGCAAGCGCACCGGATACGATCCCGCCCGTTCTTTCCGCGGCAAGATTGAATAATATTTCATCCCAAAGACCGATATTGAAATCCCTCTGCATGGCCTGATCTTCGCTGCCGCCATACATCGATGTGTGTTTAAAGGAATCCGCGCCGAACTCGGTAACAAACATGGGCTTGTTCGAGATCCTCGCCCATTGGGAAAACGCATCCGTAAAACTTGCATTGCGGTAAAGTTGCAGCCCCCAAACATCGACGCTCGGGACCATATTACCGATAATCTGGTTTGAAAAATAAACCGTTCCGTCTGTTGGTTGCCATGGCGCAATATCGGGTTCCAAGTAATGATAAGTGCCCCAGGCGGATGTCGTTTCTGACATGGGGATATGCAGGTCTCCGTAAAAACTGACAACAGGGTGATTTGTATCGATCGATCTTACGATTTGGGCTGAGCGTTCCGTAAACTGAGCCGCAGCTTTTATATCGGGAAAAAACCCATAATAACGATTAATATCCCACTCATTTCCGATACCCCAGCCAAAGATCGCCGGGTGATTTTTGAAAGCGTTCACGACCACTGGGATATTGTTAGAATTGGCCGTATCGCCGTAATAAGGTGCGGTCGCCGGCAGAATTACTTTAATCCCGTACTTGTAAAACATATCAAGTACGGCCTTGGCTTCGGCATTCGTTCCCATGTCGTAATAAAGCCTTGCGACATTAACGCCATTGCTCGCCATCAGAGGAATATCATTGGTGTACCACTTAAAGAATTCTTGACGAAAAGCCGGCGCGTTAGCCGCAGGATCCGAATTTGTGGAGGCTGGGCTCCAATTCACACCTTTTATCGTGAACGCATAATTCGTCCCCAATGTTCCGTCTTGCTTGCGTTCTTTGACAAAGATCCGGCGATCGCCGGGCTGGGTATAAACTTTCGTCGGCTGGGTCGGAACGCCGAATGCGCCGGCATAAGTTTCTTGGGCCCATCCAAAAAACGCCATGACGCCCATGAGCACAAATTTCATCAGGCTTGTCCGCGCCTCGGAACGGACAGACCCTGGACGAGGAGCCGCGAAAGAAGCGTCGTTCGATTGCAGAAAAGCATGGACCCTGGCCCGCTCCGCGCCGGTCATCTCCGGAGTCCCTTGAGCGACCCGGCTGGACGGGATCACTTGCTGGAATCTCAAGGCTTCCTTGAGTCCCGCGATCTCTTGAGTCCGGCCGGCGGTCAGTTCCGGAACGATACTGCGGATCCGCCTCTGGATCTCTTCAAGATGCTTTCCGCCGAGCCCTTCTTCGACAAGCTGTGCCGGCAAAGGGCTCACATTTCCGAACGAGGACACCGCGCCGCGCGCGCCCAGGATCAGCGCATCATCGATCGCAAATTCATCGCCCGCATAAACAGTGAATCCATAATTGGAATATTCTTCCGTCAGGTGTTGCGGCCCTGAATTTTTAACGAAGGCGACCCGATCCGCGATCTCGGCGAGTTTCCGCGCAGGAATATTCTTTCCTTGGGAGAGCGCGGGATTGTTGTAAACGCCGACAGGCAAAGAAGTGGCCATTCTGCGGAAATGATCCGGGATCTGCCCGGGATCTGCCAAATAATAAAGAGGACAAACGACCAACGCATGAACACCCCGGAACGCCGAAACTTCCTGGATATTCTTCAAGGTCTGAGCTTCGGTGTTACCTGTCACGTTCGCGTGAACGATCATTTTCCCGAACGCTTCGGCAGCGGCTGCCGCAAAAAGTTCGATAGCCTGCAACCGCTGGTGATTCGTCAGTTTATCGAACTCTCCGGTGCGACCCATGACAAAAATCGCGCGGGTCCCCTGGCTGATAAGATGAGCGACTAACTGCCTGATCCCGGTTCCATCGATCTTTCCGTCATGGGTGAGCGGCGTGATCACCGGAACGATGTTCGTCGCCGGGGTTACATCGCGCCAACTCCGCGACTCCTGCCCGGAGCGATTTTCGCTCCGTCGCGCCGTCTGAGGAACTTCGCGCCTCGCCTTCCTTTCCGGGCGGCGTTTCTCAGCGAAGATCTTTATTTCGTTTTCCCCGGACCCCGTCTCGGCCTGGATCGTAAAATGAATGTCCTCACCAAGATCGTGCATGGCTCCATAAAGAATCATGCTCTTCCTGTTCCAATCCTGCACTGTAAGCGGAGCATCGAAAGACTGCTCCTGGGCACCGGCTAGAAGAGTGATTCTGAAAAATCTTTCTTCGCCTGCGAGGCCCCTATAAACCAGGTCCCTGATACGCTCAAAAGCCGCGGAAAGGTTCCCTTCGGCCCTCACTTCAGAGCGGCTGGCGGCGACATTCAGCTCCACGCGCATTTTGCTGGGATCGATCCTTGTCGTGGGATTATCCAGGATCCCTTGCATCAGTTCCTGGGCGCGCTCGGAAATGGCATCCTCCGTCACATGGTCCGCAGAAACGGTTTCCCCTGTCCTTAAAACCGTGAGGGCCTTCTCGAGATAGACAAAAGCAGACGGAACGGAAAGGTCGAAATTATTGTAGTTCTGAGCCGGATGGGTCACCCACCTCGGAAGTTCCTGACCTCTCATGGAAGTTAAAAATGCTTCGAGTTTTTCCGCCGTCAGGTCTCCTTTCCGGATAGCCTCAAGTTGTCTCAAGGCGGAACGGATCATCATCCCCGCCGGCACAAGATATTCCCTCCGGTCCCCGGGCGCTTTGGAAAGCTTGTAAGACTGCCGGGCCAGAGGGCTTTCGGAAGCGGCCGTAAATTCTCGGATCGCTTTGTCCATGAAACTACCGGCCTGCGCCGCCGCAGCCTCGGGCAAAGTCCTTGTTTCTTGTTCAGAGCGATTTTCGCTCCGGTGAGGCTCGTCTGCCTTCGGCAAGGCGGCAGCGCGGGCTTCGGGACGACCCTTTTCGACAAGGGGGGCCACGATCTGCGATTCCAAAACTGTATGGGTCCCGACGGCAGAAGAATCTTTTCCGTCTTTCCTCAAGAGATCTAAAGTATTGTTCAAGTCGGCGACCAAAAACCCAAGGCTTGTTTTTTCATCCAGAATTTTTTCATTCGCCAGAAAAACGCTTCCTTTGTTAGCCAGGGTCGCCGCCGTCCGGCCCGCTTCTTTTTCCAGGATCCTCGCCGTTTGTTCCGGCAAAGTCCCGGTTTGGCGCCCCTCAGCTGTAAAAACAAGAAGGGGCTCGAAATCAAAAGAATAAACCTGCAACAACCAGCGCCGCGCGTTTGCAAGCGCTTCATCAACCTTTCCCTTTAGTTCGGATGAAAGGCCGGCGCCTGTTTCCTTGGAAACGTCACTAAAAAGTTCGGTGATTTTAACTTCAAGTTCCAGCCCTTCGGCCTCCAGATTCCTCCGGTGGTTCGCCTTCCCCGTTCCGCTTTGGGTCATCACTCGCGGCAATGCGGCGTCGCTCATTTTAAGAATGGCTTCCTGGATCCCGGCGAGCCCTTTTTGAGGGTCGATGCCTAAAGGCGGTTCCGGCCCCCAATGACGGCTGTCGACGAAACGGTCCGTTACATCCAGAAGCACGCGGAAGAGGAAGTATTCTGCTTCTTCCCGCGAGGACAGCGGGTGATTCTTCCCGAGCTTGTTCGTGATCTTCCGGAGTAAGGGGCCTGTTATGCCCGGATGACCCGCCACCATTTTCTGAATGTCCTTGAAAATATCGTTCTCTGCCAAAGCGATCAGATTCGAACTCGCTTTCATAGCGTTCTGGAAAGTCTGGTAGGTCTGAAGGGACTCCTGGCCGGAAACCGTCATGTTTGAGGCGGTAAAAAAAGCCGGCCGTCCGGGCTTGTGCCAAAAGTCGAAGAGGATCCATCCGGCCCCTGCTACCGCCGCCACCCCGGCAAAAAGGGACAAGCCAACGAAAGCCCTCCGCCGGTTTTGTTGCCTTGCCTGTTCTTTCTGTAATTGTTCGCGGCGCGTGGCTGCTTGTTGCCTTACCGTTTCCGCTACTAATTCGCGTGCCGACGCCTCGGCTGCTTTCGCCTGCTCGGCTAGTTGTAATCGTTCTGCTTCTTTCGCTTCCGCAGTTCTCAATTTCCTTTGAGCATGCTCTTCCTCGCTCACGATCTTTGCCGGAAGGTCGCTCGGCACGGTCTCCCCTGTTTCCCGTTGAAGTTCTTGGAACAACTTTGTGATGACTGTTCTGTCAGGAAGGGTCAGCAGGACTTCGGGCTCCACGCGCGGGTCCGTGATACGAAGCAGGTCTCTTTGCCAGTACACCAGAACCGCTTGCGGATCTTCGGGATCTCCTTTGAAATGATTCGAAAAAAGAGGCCTGCCGTTCAACGTTGCTGTTTCGTCCGTGCCTACAGTTCCGGCCGGAAGCTGGAACTCATATTCGAGCGAGACATTGCCGCGCAGATATCCCGCGATAGTTTCCGTCCGTTCCCGCTCGATCTCTTCCGTCGTTTTGTCCGGGCTGAACCCGAAACGGGTCAAGCGATTGAAGAGAACGTCGTCGGCAGGCAGTCGAACACGGAGAACCGCTTCTCCCTGTGTGGTTAGCTCCCGGAGAATGTCAAAAAGTTCGGAGGCGGTTTCTTTTCCGGCTCCGGCTTTTTTCAAACGCTCCAGATCTTGATGGCCTTGGTCCAGAACGATCTCCTTCTCTCCGACCCGGGCCTCGGAACGTTTCATCGGCATCGGCTCTTGCGAAAGGATCTCCTCTGCGCCGGGACGGCGTTCCAGAAAAAAATTAATGGCAAGACTCCATGCGTATTCGTCTGTTGTCTTCTCCGGAATGTTTAAAAGAGTTCTGGCCAAATCCCGCAAGGAAGTTTCATCCTCTATTCTCCCGGCATTCTTTGCGCGATCAGCGGCCCGAAGGACCCAATCGACCAATATCTGCTGATAACGACTTGCTTCGCGCGCTTCCGAACGCGGCGAGAAAGTACCGCTGACGATCACGCGCGTTTTGGATCTCACGACGTCCGGTTTTCCCTTCTCGGAAGCAACGGGCCGGATCATCAATGTCGAAAGATCGTTGACCCTTCGAACTCTTTCCCGCCAGAAGATCCGGTAAGATTCATCCGCCTTTAACTGCAAGCCCTTCAAGAATTCAGCGAGATGCTCTTGATCTTCTTCCTTGAATTCCCCATCGGAGGCATCCAGGATCACGCTTGGACCTCCCTGCGCATGAGAAGATTTTTCAAAAAGAACGGCAAATTGACCTCCCCGGAAACTGCTCCGGTCCTTCTTGCCCGCTTTCTCAGCCGCATAACCCGCCGCTTCAAAAACCCGCGCCCGGATGTCCTTACCTAAAACAACCCATCCCGTTTTTTGGGAAAAGGAAGCTTTCCTGACGTAGCGCCGGAACCCCTCGACAAGATCCCGCACGATATCCGAAAGAAAATTTGAAACGCTGTAGACCGCGCGAAGGAACGGACTGGCCTTCCATTCCTTGATCAGTCCCTCGATGAAGGCTTTTTTATCCGAAACCCGGCCGATGCGCTTTTCGAGAACAGAAAGTTCTTTGAACGTCTTCGCGCCGATCCAGGCGAGGAACTCGAACCGGGTCTTTTCATCGGAGATCAGTTCCGCGAGCTCGGAGCTGTAATAGCCGATCCCGGCGGGCCTTTCGGCGGACAGTGTCTGTATCGCAAGAAATTCATGACCGACGAGAAAATCCCCTCCTTTAAGGAAGGACGCGCCCACTTCGGCATTGTGTTTGATCCAGAAATCCGGCGGAAGGCCTATCAAAGGCTCGACGCGCCCTTTGAGCTCGATGAACGGCATGTCGGGCTTATTGATGTCGACACCGCTGAACACCCTCAGTCCGTATTCTTTGGCGAGCGCGACGACCCTGCGGATCTCTTCGGGATCGTTCCGGTGCGGCATGATCGCGATCCCGGGCACGCCGATCTCGACCAGGTATTCGAAGATCTTCCGGAGGTTCGCCTCTTCGTCGGTCTTGTTCCCTTTGGAATCACCGAGATAAGGATAGATCGGGATACCCCCAGCAGCCTTGATGGCCTTGACCACGTCCGCCATAGCCGGGGATTCATCTTCGCCGGGGGCAAAGAAACAAGAGAGTTTCACGCCGGGTTTCAGGAACGCTCCGCGGAGGATCTCCATCGGAACGTCGATCTCGCCCCGCTTCACGGAATCGATCGCCTTTTGAGCAAGAGCATCATCGCCGAGGATCTTTTTATAATATTCCAGGTTGTCGCCGAGCCGGTACGCAAGGCCGGCCATCAGATGCCGGTCCGTGGTATTCGCAATCTCTCCCTCGCCTTCTCCTTTTTCCGCCAGGATCGCGACATGGTTGTCATAGTCCACAGTCACGGGAATCCCGAGCTGCGCGAGCTTTTCATTCACTCGGCCGATCATGAGCTTATTCCGCTCTTCCTTTGCCTTCCGGACTTTCTGGAGCAACGCTTTGATCAGTGGGTGGCCCGGGTTCGGCAGCGCGTGGCAAAGGAAATAGATCATATTGGGCACGCCGGGCGCATTCACCACAAGCTTGCCGAGGTCCACGCCGCCCCGGAGGATCCCGGTCAGGCTTATCCTCATCTCAAACGCGGACGTGAATTTCAGGCCGAGGATCTTCGCGGCCTTGCGGGCGCGCTTGATACCCTCTGGTGTGTCGTGGTCGGCAATCCCGCCGTTTCGAAGACCCGCGCGACGCAGCCGGTAGACGATCTCTTCGGGATAATAAGGGCTGTAGGAATCCTTGCTATGGACGTGAACGTTGTTCTCTTTGGAAAGAGGCGAAACATAAATTTCATCCCGCCGGATCATCTCCGCGAGTTCACGGACCGCATCCATCCGGTCGCTCTCTTTTTTGGAGCGCAACCGTTTCTCGAGCTCAAATTGCCTTGGCGTGGCGATCTTATGGGCCATTTCACGAAGCAACGGATCCTCCGTGTCAAGAAGGATCTGCCGGAACTGGTCTACGAACATCGGCGGGATATTGGTGATAAGGTAAGGCAGGTAGCGCCACTTGAAGACCCGCGCCGCTTCCGTCCGATTGCTCACGGCGGCCGCTTTCAATCTAACGGCCAGGAACGCCAT
Organism: uncultured bacterium; assembly: GCA_964389345.1. Taxonomy (GTDB): domain Bacteria; phylum Omnitrophota; class Omnitrophia; order Omnitrophales; family Aquincolibacteriaceae; genus Aquincolibacterium. The sequence goes on from CAYMER010000070.1 coordinate 14,633, forward strand.
GGCTCCGGTATAATTGCGCTTCTTTTCCGTCTCCTTGCTCGCAAAGAAATTATGGAACTCCGCAAATTCCGCTTCCGAGCCGAAGCTCCTTACCTCGGAACGAGAAACCGGAGTGAACATAATGTTGTTGATGTTCCGGACAATCTGACTGCGGGTCAGATCCGCGACGCCGGGGGCCCCCGAACCGGTCCTGAACTCCAGGTTCCTTAAGACCTGCGCTGGAGTTGCTTTAACGGGAGTCTCGATGCGAAGGGTGGTTCCTTCTGCAACCATATGGCCGAGACCATCCCGGGTCTTAAGCCGCGCCCCGATCTGGAAAAGGATCTTTTCAACCGCTATTTCCGGGCTGACAGCAACACCCTCGATCACGGGTTCCCATGCCACTAATTCGGCACGGACCCGTTGAGCAAAAGCCGGAGAAAAGAAAATGATGATCCCGTATCGAGTAAGATCCATTCCAAAATGTTTTATATTCCTTACAAGACCGGTGCGGAAATCATGTTCTTGGAAGGTCGAGATCAGAGGAACTTCGTCGCTTGCCCCAAAATCCAGGATTCCGGTCCCAAGACCAAGCTGTCTCACCAAGATCTCGGCGATTCTGCGGAGAAGGACAACGCCCTCTTCGCCGGTTCTCTGTTTAAGTTCCTCATTAAGAACCAAAAATAGCGGATCAAAATCAACGATAACATTAAAATCCTTTTTCTCCTGCGACGCCTCCCAAGTCCCCAAGGCCCTCCTGACATGCCCGGCGACAGCTTGAAGGACAAGAAGTTCCGGCGCATTGCTCGACGGGCGTAAAAGCTTTTGAAGATAACCCTCCACAATCCCGAGTTTCGTCCGGATCTCCGCGACGTTTTCTTTCGTGATCCGTTCCTTAGACCCATGAAGGACATTCAGGATCTCCTTCATGGCCGGAACAAGAACCTGGTCCACCTCGCTGTTAGAGCGGTTCTCACTCCGCCGAACAGCGTTTCCTGCTTCGGAACGGGTCTGGTTTGGAGCAGGCGCAATAAAAAAGGAATCGCCGGCGCCGGATACTTCGTAGGCTTCGTTTCTGTCCAAAAGACCTTTCTCCAATATCTCCTTTAACGCGATCCGTCCCTGGATATCCCATCGCAAGATAACAACACCCTTGAATTTTCCATCCGTGTATTCCCTTAGCCTGGCCGGATTCTGGGGCTGGCCCCTCAAGACTTCCTGTTGCCATGTCCCGGCCGAATACACCCTCAACCGTTTGGGATCTTTTTCAGGAACAATAACAAGTCTCGAGTCCCCACCGAATTCTTTCCGGAACAAGGAGGGTATGGTGATCCGGTCTTTAGGATCCAGGTTGTGCGTAAAAGCACCGGCAAAAAGCACTGCCGGATTTTCGCGTGCTTCAGAACGAAGTTTTTGGGCGACAACCGGCAAGGCGACGAAGCGGCCGGCGGAAAGATCGTTCAACGCTTGCGCGATCTCTGCCGGGGTCTTTTGATAACCACTCGATGCAACGTCATTAAGAGGGACGCGAACCGCCTCTGCAAGAGGTTGATCTCCCGGGATCATGAAGAGCGGCAAGCGAGTGGTCCCCGCCTTGAAGGTCCCGTCTTGTCTATCGGAAAAACTAAAGTCAAGAGTAGCGGGCTTGCCGTTATCCTGCTGGGGCCGTAACGTTTCTTTTCCACGAGCCACTTGGATGGCATAAGTCACGGAGAAGCGATCGCCCAAATCGTCCAGCCTGGTTATAACGCGGTCCGTCAAAATAACCTTAGTGGTCCCGCCTAATACAGGAATTTCCACCCCTTTCGGCAACGCTTCAATTTCCGCAGGAACGCCGGCGGGGAATTCGATGCGGAAAGTCGTTCCTTGCTTGCCGTCAACGCCGCCCTCGGGTCCGGTCGATTCCAGACGAACCGTACCGCCGTTCTTCTCGGCCAGTTTCTTGACGATCACGAGCCCGAGCCCTGTCCCTTTTTCTTTGGTCGTAAAATAAGGTTTGAATAGTCTTGCCTGTTGCTCTTCCGGGATGCCTGCACCATTATCCGCGATCGAAATAACGACACGCTTGCCGTCGTCAGAAAGTCCGGCCCTGACCACCACTTCGAGTCCTGATCTTTCCCAAGGGTACATCGGCGCCGGACGCGATTCCTTCGCATTTTTGATAAGGTTGGTAAAGATCCGCTCAAGATCGATCTCGTCACCCTTGATGAGCGGAACATCCGGAGCGATTTCAAAGCGAATCCTCCCGCCATATTCGCGCATCCCCACGGAGCGGGACTGAAGACGGATGAATTCCCCGATATCCAGTTCGACGATGCGGGAAGGAGCGGGAAGGTCCTTTAAAGAAGCTTCGAGTCTTTCGATCAGGTCGCTGATATTCGAAAGACTTCGTTCAAACAGCCGGCCCTCTTCCCCTGTTCTCAATGGTTCCGGTATTCCGAGATCTTTGAAAAATTTTTCCAAACTAAATGTCCGCTTCCACTCCAGGAGCGCTTCAAGGGCGTATTGGCACTGTTTCAGTATCCGTTCGGCGTTCTCCGGGGTTACTTCCGTGCTCCCCCGCGGCGGGATGTTCCTCTCTGCGAGAGCTTTTTCGATCTCCTTGAAAGGGGCGTCATTGAAAGGAACCTGCTCGTATCTCCATAACCCGATATAAACATCCGCTCCGAATAGTTTGTTATTAATATCGTGACGGATCTGCGAAAATTCCAGCAATGCCCTCGCCGCATCTTCGACGACATTCCTCGTCTCCGAACGAGCGGCGGGCGGAGTGGACGGCTGAACAGCAGGAACTACTTTCGCGGGAGCGGATTTTCTCCAGGGTTTTTCAACCCAAAGATAACCGATCGCGAGACCGATCCATAAAACGCCTACGGCGATCGCCAGACCGATCACCCATTTTGTTAAATTGTCTTTTTTCCGGGGCGCTTGCTTCACCGGCACCGGCGGCTTTGCAGCAACCGACGGAGCCATTGTCCTGGAAACACGCTGTGGCACCTTTAAAACAATCCTCTTTCCGCCTTTCAAATCGGACGCCGTCCCAGGATGATTGACCGATGAACCAGATTTATTGCCCGTCGAACCGGGATTGAGAACAATATGAGTAGCGTGAGCGACAGGGGTGACCGGAACAGCTACTACCGGTTCCGCTTCGATCTCCCAAACAACTTTCTCGAAAAGAGAGGCATCCGCTGTCCCGATCCCGAACGCTTTCTGAATATAGCCATTCAGATCGATCAGCGGGACAGGATTTCCGTTGTTTATTTCGAAGCGCTTGTGCCCATTTTGCACTAACAACTGCCTTAATTTTTCCGGGAGTTTATCCAAGCTTTTGAATTCGACTTTGGAGACCCGGACCTTCCGGAGATCGATTCCTTTGAATTCCGGCTTCCCGCTTTTCGTGAAGATTCCCACCATGAGGTCCGCCAGCATCGCCGTTCCTTCCAACTCAAAGTCATACTCTCCAAAAATCATCTCCTTCGGCTCGGTCCTGATCTCCGAACGTAAGGCGTTTTCGAGCATCGCAGGATCGTTCCACCTGAAAGGTTTTTTGCGGCCGACTTTGATCTCATGCTCGCCGACAGGTTGCGCGCTGACGCCGAGCCCGGCAAGGACCGTAAGAAGTTGCTCCCGGCTCTGCGGCGTGAATTTTTCAGTACCGGCGCTGATGAGAAGCCCGCCCCGTCCTTCGCGCTGAACGATCACGTCCGAAAGATCGCTTCGCTGTTCGGAGCGTCCGATTGACAGTTCAAAAGGAGCTGCGGCCTCCGGAAATTTCTCGCGCCAAAGAATCGGCCCTTTGCCCGGCGCATCTAAAAGAACGCGTAAGGCAGCGCCGAATGTCGCGTGGCTGAAGATCACGCCCGTTTTCCCGTCCAGGATCTTATCGATCGCAAGGATCTCATCGGCCGCCTTTTCAAGAAGATCGATAAAGGATTCGCCTCCTCCGACGGAAAGGGTCGCATTGCTATCGTTGCGATACGCCAAGGATTCCCGAAGAGCTTCTTCGCCATAATAAGCAAGGATTTCATCGTCCGTTAAATTCTCGAAGCGGCCGTAGCCCATCTCGGCAAGCCCGGGACGTACAAGCGCTCGCACCTTGAAATGTTCTTCCGAGGGCTCTGCGGTCTCGCGCGCCCGGGTCAAAGGGCTCACGAAAAATCTGAAGACTTTATCGCCGGCAAGAAGTTCCTTTAAGAAAGAGATCGCCGCTTCGGCCTGCTCGCGTCCGGCAAACGTCAACTGATTGCTCCTCTCGTCCGCGGCCCCTTGATACCGTCGCTTGCCATCCGTGCGGTCGAGCTCCATAAGCTCCGTTCTGCCGTGTCTGACAAAAAGGATCCTGGACTTCAACGGGAGCGGTTTGAACTTTTCGGTATAAACGATATTCCCCGTCTTGGGATCCCAGGAGAGCCCGAACCGATCCAGGATCGCCCGTTGCCTCTCCGTCGGCTCCGTCCGTACTTCAGAACGCTTCGCCTGCAGTCGCGCATCGATCCGCGTTAAAGCTGCGATGCCTTCTTCATAAACGTGGGCCTTGGACCCGATCGCTTCGGCCCGGTCTCCGACTTCGCGCCGGATCATTTCAATCGTCTCGGGGATAGCATCCGTTTGGATCACGAACGGGATCTCAAGCCCCAAGGACTTCATTACGTCGGTGATCGCGAGCGCTGAATTCTTTCTCCGGTCCTCGGGGCCCATCGCATGATAAGTCCCGATCCCAACCAGGTGAAAATCCAGCAACGCCGCATCAATGGTCGCTCCCTGTTCCGTCAAGATCCGGATGGCTTCCTCCGCGTCCCGCGCGCCAAGGATCTTTATTCCTGGAAAGATCATCGGGAGATAATCTTGAAGAAGCCCGAAATCCCTTCCGTCATCCACCAGCAGAAGCGTGGCGATCCCCTGCCGCGCCTCAGAGCGGGTCACTCCCAACCGGGACAATTCTCTGGCGATCGCCGCGTCGCCTCGCAGCGTCCGGAACTCGCTCGTGCCTTTATCCTGAAGGGTCATCTCGAGGCGCCGCTCGATCGCGTGGTACATCAGGATAAAATTATCCACTTGGGCTTGCGGCTTCGCATAATCCTTGACCGGCGTCGGTTCGGCGCTCCGGTTCCGCGGATGAGAATGTCCTATCGCCGGCGCGGGGATCATAAAAAGGTTTGAGGAAGCCATGGCGCTCCTGCTCCCGTAGGACGCGGACAATTCTGCGGCCGTAGGAAAACCCCGGCCTTTGGTCAGGAAAATATACGTTTCGCCTTGCTCCGCCCTGAAGACCTGGAAATAAAATTCAAACCCGACGTTGAGGAGCGTCTTTAATCGTTCGAGACTGATCGGCCCCTTGAAAACCCACGCCCATTGTCCGTTGTCCGCTTCCCTCGAATCCTGGATGACCTGCTCCACCGGCACGGCAAGGGACTCGAAAGCCGGGAAGAAGAACTGCTCGAGGACCGCCTGTTCATTCTTAATATTGCGGTGAGCGTTTTCTTCCCGTTTTTCAAAGCTTACTGGCTCTGAACCGTCGATCGCGGCGACTTTCCTTGAGAAAAATTCATCGATCGCGTGGTTGGCCACGAAGATCTCGATATCATCGTTTGTCCGCAACAGGGCACTGATCTGTGCGCGCAGGTTCTTCGCATTCACGGACTTTTGTCCCGCCACGGCGGGCGACTGGAAGATCCTTTTCGGGCCTTTTTCGGCTTTTAATCCCTTGAGAAATTCTCTTACACTCCCTACATTAATTTTTGCGGCAGGGCTGACCGGGGCTAATTCCTCGTAGATCGCGAGCGCCTCATTGGCCAGCGCTGCGGCCTGCAGACGGTCTTCGGTGCCTTGCGCCCGCTGGAACATCCGGGTCGCTTCGCTCAGCCTCGCATCAACATTTTCCCGAACCTCGGAGCGGGCTGTTGGGGCCTTGAATTCTTCGATCGCTTCCGGACTTAATACGTACCATCCTTGTCGCGGCCCCGAACCTTCAGAGCGCGTTCTTTTCGGAAAATGACGAATGTATCCTTCCAGCACGGCGCGCTGGAAAGACGGCCGCAGAGCCCCTGCCGGTTCTTTCAGCTGTCGCAGCGGTAAAATGCGCGGGAACCGGCTCATGTCGCCCGTGAGGAGATCGACCTCCGGGAGATGCCGCAAAATGAAGCTGAACATGAACGGAGACAACGGGTTTTCTCTTTTTTGAACAAGATAGCGAAGGAGCCCCTGCATCCGCTGCAGGACAAGTTCCGGCGACAACTCTTTATTAAGAACGATCCCCCGCGCCTCCGAACGGTTTCCCGATCCGGAGGGCTGCGCTCCAGAAGTGCCGGATGTCCCTGGGAGAGCCTCTGCTTTTTTCTGGGATCTTTTCCATAACCGAAAGCGATAAATAAAATCCGCGATCGATGCCGCAAAAATAACGGCCAAGACCACTTTCGCCCTGGAAGACCATGAAAGCCCAAAGGCAAGCCCGATTCCTCCCAACCAAAAAGGCATCGCGACAGCTTTGATCAACATTGTTTTTCTCGCTTCTCGCTTTTCGCCCTCTTGTCCTCTCGCCTCGGAGCGGGCGGAAAATCCGGGGTAGGAAACTTTGCCATAGAGCGCGCTCAGGACCTGCATGCAGGTCTTCGGATCTTCAAAAACAATGAGGCCGTTTTGCCGCAAACGGTCCCGGATCGCTTCCGCGTCCGGCGAAGGGTCGGTCCCCGCGAGAATGACCGGCTTGGTATGCGGCAGGCTTTCAAGGAACTGCAGAAATGCCTTGTTCCCTCCCGGTTCGGCCGCCTCCGTGTGGACCCATTGCAAATAGCCGCTTACGATCACGTCGAATTTCGGGGAGGCCATGAGGTGTTCGATGAGCGGCCTGGCATGATCTTTCAGGGTGGAAGCCCCGGTGATATCGAAAAAATTTCTCGAATGGTCACCGAGCTTGAACTCCCTAATGAGCCCGGCAAGCTCCGGACCGGGTTCCGGCGTCACGACCGCCGGTTGATAAGCTTCGCGCAGTGCGATCACGGCATCCCTTGCGACGCCGACGTCGTGGCCGCTTGTCCAAAAATTAAAGACCCGGGCGCCGCGCTTAAGCCCCGGATGGGTATATTTCGACAACGCTGCCGCGGAACTGAGGATCTCCACCCAGAGTTTGTCGTCGTTGGTGACGACCGCTCCCGCCTGTTCGAACACAGACGCGAAATGCTCATACTTCCCGGCCTCGGCTCCCGTATGACCGGACACGGCCGCCGCTCCTGCGTCCGTAAGGCCTTGTTTGCGGATCACCACGCACACGCCCCGCTCCCGCGCCTCGAGGATCAGTTTCTGCAACCGGCCCGCGTCCTCGAAGTCGCGCAAGCCTTCTATATAGAGCCCGACGACCTTGATCGCCGGATCGTTCTCCAAGATGTATTCCAGAAAATCCGCGGCCCCGAGGTCGAACGCGTCGCCGTTGGGAACGGCGTATTTGACCTTGCCGTACCAGCGATTGAAATAACTCACGGCCGCCGCGGTCAGCCCGCCGCTTTGCGCGATAATCGCGACGTTCCCTTCCTCGAACACGTTCATGGCCGAGGATTTTCCCGCGAACGTCGCCCTTAAGCCGGGGATGACGGGGCCCATGGTATTCGGCCCGAAAAGCGCCGCCCCTTTGGGCGCCTTGGCCGCAGCGGCCTTCAGCTGCTTCGCGAACCTCCGGTTCTTGCCCTCGAACCCGCTGGCAATGATCATTACTTTTTTTCCGGCAGCGAGAAGTTTTTCCGCTTCCAAGGTGGCCGCTTTCGGACCCATGCAGACAATATAAAGGTCCGCATCCTTCGCGGGGCCTTTATTCCACTTCGGAATGAACGGGATCGCGGGACTGCCGGTCCGCTGGAAACTTTCCCCTCTTTCCGCGCCGTTCTTGTAAACAAAATGAAGTTCGGCCAGTCCTCCGGTCCGGAAACTTTCCATAAGATGGTCCATCATGTTCACGATCTGGCCCCTGGGACTCGCACCGATCACGGCAATACTTCTGGGATGAAGCACTTCCCTGATCCGTTCTACGTCACCGATAAACCGCAGTTCGGGTTTTTTCCCGACCTGCATCACGGCACCACGGACGTCGATGACCCCATTCTTATCGCACAGGAGCGGGTTGATATCGACTTCCCGGATCTGGTAGCTTCCTTCCCGATCGTATTTTCGCTTGAACAGGACCAGCTGCCGGATGATGCGCCTGAGCTTTGCGATGTCCTTTTCTTCCTTGAACGGAAGCCCGAGCTTCCGGTAATTGCCATAGACAAGGTCCCGGCCGTACTTCGTGGACCGGATAAGGTCTTCGATCTTGAACGGGAACCGGTAGTCACGGAACGCGCTGTCCGAACGCCAGTTCACCAGCTTTCCGCCTTCGCCGAAACTTATGAGCCGGCCGTTAACCGTGTCCGCCAGGCCCAGGAGCATTTCGCTGACTTCGTTTGCCTTGTCTGCCGACTCGTAGACCATCACGCCTTTTGCGCCGGGAATATCGAACATCCGGGGAAGAATGGCCGCGGCCTCCTCGCGACTGACGACATTCACGCCTTTGACGTTCCCGGAACCTTTGTCGGATTTATGGAGCTCGGACGTAATGATCTTAAGGACCAGTTCGCCGTTCCCCGGGAATTCCGGCAAAGGATCTTCCTTTTTCCACACAAACTTGAAATCCGGCACCGGGATCCCGGCGGCTTTAAAGATCTCGAAAACTTCGTGTTCATAAAGGGTCGTGCGGCTTTCCGGTTCGGCGAGCGCTTTCGCGATCAGCTCATCTGCAACCCGCACCGCCTCTGCCAGATCGGGAGATTCGCTAGCGCGCGCCTCCGAGCGGTTTAATTCTGTTTCCGCAGCTTCGGGCCCGGCTTCGAATGCTTCTATCAGATCCTCTGCTTTTTCAATGTCCTCCTCGACGCCAAGGTCCCGGATCCGCCTTAACAGCTCATCGATTTCAATCTCAATGTCCTCGATAACGTCCCGGTCCCGGTCCTCGACGGGCTCGCTCATGTTCTCATCAAGATCCCATAAAGCTCCCTGAAGCTCTCCCAGCAAGATCCCGGAAACTTCTTTTTCCAAAGACAGCTCCTCTTCTGTTTCATTTCCTTCCGGCATTTGCTCCGCGTCGTGTCGCGCGCGCGCCGGTTGCCGGATCATGTTGTCCAGGATGACCTCGAATCCTTTTTTCCAATTCAGATCACTTGCCGCAACCCCGGACTTCAAGGCCCGCAACTCGTCTTCTGTCAGGTCCCGGAGCGCCCTTTTGACCTCTGCTTTCCAGGAAGCAAGATCCTCTTTTGTGAAGTCTCCGACGACCTTATATCCCGAAATTTTGCTAATAAAAGACAGGGGGGTTACCGCGGGTTTTTCTTGCCGGTACCTTTCCTGTGTGAAGAAAAAGGGATCCAGGTCGCGCAGGATATCGAACGCGATCTCAACGCGGGACCTGGGTTGGCGTGGAGCCGGCGCCTCTTTGTCGCGGGATCCGGCATCTCCTTGACCGCTCCCAAGCCCGACCTCATTCACGCGCACTGTTATGGAAGCGCTTCCGCTGATCTGAATAGAAACGGCGGCATTCGGACCTGACACAGCCACCCTGACCAGATCCCCTCTTACTTCGGAGCGAGAATCGACAACATCCTGGCGGGGCGCACGGTTTACAGCAGACGCGCGCGAGACATCAAAGGCATTGCGGACCACGTGGACCAGAACGGTGTTTGGAACCAGGAAGAATTCGGCAAGCCCGCGGTCGTTGATGGCATCGACGTCCTGCCCGGAACGGTTTTCGCTGCGGCGGGGAGTGAACATGATGTTTTGGATGTTCCGGACAAGCTGGCTGTTGGTCATGGCTGCGATCCCGAGGACCGTGGAACCGGTCATTTGTTCCAAATTCCGCACTGCTTGCGCCGGCGTGGCGATGCGAGGCGTTTCGATATGAAGGGTTTTCCCCTGTGCACGCGTATGACCCAGCCCGTCCCGCGTCTGGATCCGCGCCCTGATCTGGAAAAGGATCCGGTCAACGGCGATCTCCAGACTGGCCAAAGCCCCTTCGACCACCGGTTCCCACGCGACCAGCTGGGCGTTGATCCGTTGGATGAACGCCGGCACGAAGAAAAGAATGATCCCGGACCGTGTAAGGTCGGTCCCAAGTCCTTGAAGAGTTCTTAAAAGACCGCGGCGGAAATCATGTTCGTGGAAGGTGGATATCAGGAAGACGTCGTCGGGTCCCTCCGCGAGGTCGATTACCGGCGTCCCGATGCCCAGTTTGACCACCAGAAGCTTGGCGCTTTCGAGACTCGCCTGGGTGTTCGCTAGGCCCGAATCGCGCGCAAGTTCCTCGTTCAGAAGGAAGAAGAACGGATCAAAATCGACAAAAACATCAGGATTGTTCTCTGCCGGTCCTCCTTCCCACACTTGCAAAATCCCGCGGATGTGCCGGATAAACGACTGGAGGACGATCAGCCCGACCCGATCCCCTCCCGAACGCAAGAGTCCCTCGATCCGGTCATTAAGGGCCTCGAGCTTTGCGCGAAGGGTCGCGGCATTCTCTTTTGTGATCTTTTCCCCGGATGCATGAAGAATATTCAGGATCTCTCTCGTGGCCGGAACAAGGATCTGCTCCATTTCCCTCATTTCACTCCGGACCGGGGCGGCGGGAACTGCGCTGAGTTCGCGCGGACGGATCGGGAGCGGGGTTTTGAGGTTTTCGGCGAATTCCGTCTGCAGCATACGCTCAACGACCGGGACTGCGCGCAGAAGACCGGCCTGGATCGTTTCGAGCGGGATCTGACGGTCATAGATCCAATCAAAAACGGGCTGAAGCATTTTGGAAGAGCTCTCGGTCCGGGAGATCACTCTGCTGATCACTTCGTCCGAGATCTCTCCGTTTTTCAATGCTGAGAGAACCCGCGCCACCGCTGTTCTTTTCTGATCCGTGATCCTTTTCCTCATATTCCCGGCGGAGTAGAAGATCTCCCCGACGATTTCTTTCCCCAAGACCTCCCAAAGGACCAGCCGCTCATAGATCGTGGCATTGGTAAAAAGATACCGGCCCTTCGCCCTTCCTTCATAGGCGCCCCAAAAAGCATCCACAAGCGATTGGATCGTCTGACCTTCTTCAAGAGTTTCTGGAATCTGCGGCAAGGTGGCCCGTTGGATGCTGCTTCTCCATTGAGGGGCGACGTACATTTTATCAGGCGCCTTGGTTTGAAGTCCTTCGCGCTCAATAGTCTCGATCGCAGCCGCGGCCCGTTTCATGGTTTCCGGCCAAATCCGCCGCAAAGCCGCCCACGCGATCGCCCTCTCCCGGGCCTTATCCGCTTCTGTTTGCTGCTCTTGTTGAAGAGAAGCGGCATTCTGTTCTTCGTCGGCGAAACGGATCGGCATTCCCATTGCTTTGCTGGCGTTCAAAAAATATCTGCTGCCATTTTTTTCTCCGTCAAAACGGATCTCGATGAAAGGTTCTTTCCCATGGCCAAGGGATTCGACGACCCCGACTTTCCCGTTCCGCGTCACACGTACTCCGGGCTCGATCCCTTTGAGGTTCCGAGGCACTTCGTTCCCCACCCGGATCTCCGAACGAACGTTTGAACGTTGTAAACTCGTTACATAATTTTGATAAGTGGCGACAAAAGCCGCGGCTGCGGCAGCCGTGCCGGCGCCCGTCAAAAAGGAACGGGCAATGGCCTGAAAATCCGCGGCGTCGCGGATTTTCAAGGAACGGAACCCCTCGGCCGTTCCTTTCGAGATCTTCGTGAGCATTACAATATTCTTGGCCGCGGCCTCGAGCGCGATCTGCTTCTGATGCGCTTCCTGGATGGTTTTACCGCCTGTGATCGCGCCGTGCTTGGCAAGGAGAAGCGTCGGGTGGCTTTTGGCAGCCTCTCCGACAGCCACGGCAAGAGGCGAAAGCCCGGCAGCATAGTAATCAATGGCGGCCACTTCTTTCCCGGGTTCCCCAAGGGATGCTATGAGGGCTTTCCTAAGTTCTGCGATCTGTTGATTGATGCCGCGCAAAACCGGAGACATGTCGATCATCTCCTTCATCTGCTGATCCAGAATTTCGTCGCGTTCCGCCTGTAGCGCGGCAATGCGGGTGGCGAGCGCCGTACAATAGATCGGATGCCCGTGTTCAAGCGCAAAAGCTTCGGGCCTTGCCCGGTAATAGGCCAAATGGAACATGGTTTCAACGCTGGGTCTTGCGGAATCATTCTTCCCGGGAAAACCTTTGACCTGTTCGCCGGTCACGGCATCAACCACGACATAGTCCTCAGCCCCCATGATTTCTTTTGCTTTACCGCTCGCTTTAATAATCATGAACCGCCGGTCGGCGGTCAGCGCGCTGATATTGCCGCCCGGCCCGTCCACCATCCTGCGCGCGGCCATATCCCGTCCCACTTCAAGCAGATCTTTGCTACGATCATTGATCTGTCCGGTATATTTCAGAACCTCTTCGGCAGTCGCTTGCCTGCTCGGATAGGCCTTTGCCGTCTTGAGAGCTTCAAGATCATGGCTCAATTCGGCTTGCCGCAACCGTTCGACGCCATCGAGCATCAGGACTTGGAAATCATCAAGCTCTCCGACCGTCCCGAGAGTTTCTTCGGCACCAAAAACTTCGACAAGGCTTCGCGTAGTCTTGCCCCTGAAACGAGCCTCGAGTTCGTTTGTGCCGATCGTGATCGTGCCTTCGAGTGTCAGGACCGTGGAATGCTCTTTCAGCGCCGCAATGACTTCGTTTACCGCAGCGTTGCCTTGTGTTCTGACGACTGGAATATAACCTTTCTCGTTCAACACGGCGATCTGTTCAGGCACCAATCTGCGGAATGTCTTGCCTGCTTCCGCAAGCCGGGCCGCATTCGAATCCTTATACTGGAGCACCCACGAGCTCTTGTTTTTCCCCTCTCTAGGATCGGTCTGGTAATGTCCAAGATGCATTCTGAAATTCACATCTGCGATCGATGCCGCATCCGTCTTGATAGAAGCTTGGACCATCTTGCGGTCCGCGGCATCTATATAGAAGACCGTATCACCGTCGCGGTAGCTGACCTTCGGAATCTCAAGACCGTTCGCCTCATATTTTTCGATCAGGGCCAGCAGAAGTTTCTCGGTAAAAATCACTGCGGCGGCCGCCGGAGACATTTCCACGGCAGGCTCTTGGACTCTTTGACGGACCTCTGACCGATTGCCTGTTGCGGCGAACAAGGCGCTCCTTTCGCCCTCTTGTTTCAGAAGCCGGTTGTGCTGTCCCCAAATAGACCGCAAGGCTTTGAGCTCAAGTTGCCGCGGTCGCTCACGGCTTAACAATCCTGCTTTTCCGTCCGCGCGATGAAGGAGCTCCCCTACTTCCTCAAACGTTAAGAAGGAATCGGGGCGATAAGGGTTCCGATGCTGAAGGATGATCCGCTGATTTTCGGTCAGCGTTGTCATCTTGGGCAGGACTGCCGACTCAAAAATAGGGTCTTGTAAAAGCGCATAAACTCTTTTCTTAAAATCCAAAACATCCTGCCCGATCCGGACTTTTCCCGTCCTTGCTTCTGAACGAGAACGGCGCGTCTGGGACGACGTCGCGGGGGTAATGACAACATTGGAGCCGTCAAAACTAAGGACGCCTGCTTTTTGAATGATGATGCGCGGACCGATCCACACGTCATCTCCTTCGGGCAATGGCTGATCCGGAACGATCGGCTCGTTTTTGGCTTCGATCTTCAAGGCAAAGACCTCGTCGCGCGAGAAGCGGAGCGCTTTCCCTCTGGCAAGAAATTCCAGCATACTGATCGCTTGCGTTCCAAGGTCTCCGGCGTTTTTTATTTCCGGAAAAACCTTTCCGTCCCGGACAACAACTTCTCCCAGTTCGATCCAGCGTTTCCCGGGGGGACTGGTGGGATCATAAAGATAGGCTGGCAAAAGGGTCTCTTCAACGCCCTGTTCTTTCGTGTATTGGGCGAAAGCCGCAGCCATCCGATCGACAACCTCAGGCAACGTTTGGATCCTTGCGGTGTACGGCCCTTCGACATTTTTGGGTAACGCCGCGAGTTTTGCGCGTCCCGGAGTTTCGCGGGCCATGGCCTCCTCCGCTCCGTCTTGCTCCGCAGTTCGATCCATATCCTCAAAAAGCGCCCGTACATTGAGAGGCCTCGCCTCCGAGCGCGCGGAACCATTGACAGGCACGCGGCGGGTCCCGGCATAGATGCGGATCTCGAGGCCGGCGTCGACCGGTGTCACCGTAGTCGTAAAATCCACGTTTTCACCAAGGACCGTCATCTCTCTCGCGAGCCTGCCCTGAATGATCTTCCAACTCGTCGCAGTGACCGGGCCGTTAAAGACCCGGCGCTCTTGTTCATCTAGAAAAAGCACGATCCTCGTAAAAGAGTCTGTGCCGTTCGTTAAAGCCTGAATAGAATCAAAGACGGAAGCGAAACTCCCGGGATTCGCGGCAGCCTCCGTGGCCGGATCAGTCTCCGCGGGGAACCTTCGTGCCTCCGCAGGCGAATTCAGGAAGCTGCTTTTTCCGGTCCTCACCTCCGAACGGGTTCCAGCAAAAAAACGGGCGATCGCTTCGGGTGCCTGAGAAAAATCGGTGATCACAAAATAAGGTCTTTGCTCCGGAGGGAGCGCCGCGATAGCGTCCAGTTTTTTCGGATCATTCTCGCTAAAAAGGACCCCGACAACACCGGCCTCAAGCCCGTTCCGGACATCTCCGAGCGAATCCCCTTGCATCATGATCTGGCGCGGAGCAAGAGAATCCTGTTCTATAAGATGTTTCAATACAGAGGCTTTCGTCGGGAATGCCTCCGTTGCGCCGTACCGGTCCTCCGGCAGAAATAAGTCTTCGAACCCGAGTCTTGGGATCTCGGCTTTCACGCCGGCATCCGCATAACCGCTATTGACCACGAGCCGCACGCCGCGTTCTTTCAAAGCCCGGAAAAACCGCTCAGCCCCGGGGATCAAAACTCCTTCCTTTCCCAATGCCCGGATCCGTTCCAGCCTATATTGTTCCAGCTCTTGAAGCCATTCCCCGACATAGACCCGGACAGATTCTTCGACCGTGAGGGTTCTCCCTGCGGCATCTTTTTTGAGCGGCGCGCCTTGTGATAGCATCCACCTCGCATGGTCGAAATCATTATTGGGACTTCCGAATTCATCGACATAAACCGCGACAGCCGGTTCGACCCCGGCTTTGGATTTTGCAGGATTTAAAAGGATCCGGTCGGCTAA
This sequence comes from uncultured bacterium, assembly GCA_964389345.1. Taxonomy (GTDB): domain Bacteria; phylum Omnitrophota; class Omnitrophia; order Omnitrophales; family Aquincolibacteriaceae; genus Aquincolibacterium. The sequence goes on from CAYMER010000070.1 coordinate 29,807, forward strand.
GAATTTTTTCATGCGGTCCATCCATCCCTGTGCAGAAATAGAGAACGTGTCATCCATATCCGATGCCACGGTAGTGACTTCCAAGGACAACGGAGCGCCGGGTCGCGTCACCCGGAGCAGCCCCGGAACACCGGTCTCCTGAAAAAGATTCCTCATTGCCGCCGGAATAACGCTTTCTTTGATCTCAATCAGGCCGTCCTTCACTCCGTTTGCCTGAGCCACGTCATTGACCAAAGCGGCAAGCGCGGGATAATCACGTTCGAAAGCGGCAAGTAACGGTTCGAGAATTGTTTGTAACGCCTTGATCCGTTCATCGTCGAGCGGCTTTTCCGGCGAAACCATTTCCCGGATTTGCTGATCGGAAAGACCGAGGAGACCTTTTACGATAAGATTTACAGCCCGCGCGGCCGCTCGATTGTTTCTAGCGACGATCATCTTGAGAGTTCCTGGATCCCGCATAAGCAGATACGACGTGTTCCATTTGTCAAGCGACTCGATCATGCGCCTGCTACGTAGGTCATGGGCCCGCCGGAGCGGCCTTTTCAGTTCCGATAGAGAGCGAAGCGATGATTCAAACTCTTCCCTGTTTTTCTTGAGACGCTTCACAACATCCCCCGCGTCCAGATGAGACCCTTTCCTTGCCGTCTTCTCCACCGTCTTCTCCAACGGACCGAAAGCCTTCAAGATGCGGAGCGCTTTCCGGATATTGCCTTTAAGGCTCGCAATTTTTCCTTCCCTCGCCTCCGAACGACCGATGGCCAAGCGGTTCAAGGCATCGGCGATGGCAAGGTGGTATTCGTCATAAAATTTTCCGAGGAAATGTTTTGTTTTAGGCGGCGTTTCTTCTTCGTCCGCCGGCCCCATCTCGTTGCCATAGCCCATGTCGCGGAGCACCTTTTCAACGGCCCTCTGAACGCTGCCGTGAAGCAAGGGAAAGACGCCGGCCGAATGAAACGTTTTGGCTAAGTCCGCGGGCGCCATCTCCGGCTCCGCGGAAAGTCTCTTGGAAAAATCGTCCGGATCGATCGTCCTCGTTTCCGCTCTTGGGGGAGATTGCCGGGCATTACTTTCAGAAGCGATCAAGGCTGTGGGCCCCGGGGCGACTGGCGCAAGAATAGCGCGGGGCTTTTTTACGTCTGTCGGCGCTTGCCTCTTGGCATCGAGGGGATCATATTCAACCAGCGTCACGTTGAGCTCGTGCCCTTCTGGAGAGGTGATCCTTAAAAGCCGGCTCAGATCGGACGACATGGATCTGATCTCCGCGGGATCGCGCGGCAGACGTTTCACCCAACGGACATTATTACCAAAAAATTCCAGGATTTCCTGAGGATGAACCTCAAAACTGAGACTAATCGAAATGGCCGCTGAGGAATCTTTCCTTTTTAAAGTGATCCTGGGTTCTCCAAAAATTTTTACAAATTGAAGCATCCGGTACTGTTCGGGATCTTCAAAAAGATCCCCCGTCTTCGCAAGAAACTCCGTCTGGAGTCGTCCTGACCGAGAATCCGTAATCCGCCAGCCTAATTGCCAGAGAATTTTTCCGGAGGAGGCGACTGTAGAGAAAGAAGGGCGCATTTGCCGCTGAATCGTCGGCAAGCCGAAAACAGCTTTTCCGCCGTCAGGTTCCGTCCATAGAACGTAGCGGTTCTCATCTTCCGGATCGCGAGGGAAAAGCGTATTTTGCGGAGACTTCAAAAACCGGAAAAACTCGACAACACCCGGGAACTCCAGCGGATTCGCAACCAACAGAGCCGTTGCAGAGGTTTGCAGAGCGGTTTCTCCTGCATCTTCCGTTCCAGCCCTTATTTCCGATCTTGGAGGAGATTGCTTAACGCCGCTTTGCAGCGCGGCTGGCCCGTCCGGCTTTGTCGTGTCAATCGTGCGCAGCGCCCCCTCTGCCTTCGAACTGTCATCTTCTTGTGCGGGCGGCGCGCGCTTCGCCTTTGTTACCAGAAGCAGAAAGTAGAGGCCCCAGCCAAAGGCCATCCCACTGAAAAGACCGAGCGCTCTTGAAAGTAACGGAAAACCGGAAAGAACCGGGAAAACCGCGCGATAGAAAAAAATCAATGGAATCCCAAGAACAAAAGCTGCTAAAAAACCCAGAAACATCATGTTGAAAGAATCAAACCTGGTTTTTTTCTTCCCTTCTTCTGCTCCCGAACGGACCTCGGAACGTTTGTTTGTCCCAACGAACTCGTTTTCAATGTTGTCGTCGGCAAGGATCTTACGAACGGCTTTGTTGGCGAGAGCGACGTCGCCGAGAGCTTTTTCAAGCTGGGCCTCATAACCCGGCCAAAGTTCATCAAATTGCCCCGGTCTTTCGTACGCGATCACCTGGCGACCCACTTCGCGCATTTCGGCGCGGCGAGAGGCGAGTAGCGCTTCGCCGTCGGGCAGAGTGCGGATGAAGGGGATGTCGCTTGAGGCTGAGGCACCGATGTTGCTAGCCGGTACGGCGGAAGGCGTACGGCGTCTTTGTTTTGACTTTCGCCGTACTCCGTACGAACCGAGCAGCGATCGAATATAGTTTTTCTCATCTTCCGCCCTTATCTCACCAATATTGGGAGTAATGCCGATATAAGAACTCCCGGAGGCGGTGATCTTTTCCTTGAAACCCTCCGCGTGAAAGCCGCCGGTGATAAGAACGGCTTTTTTGTCTTTCCGTGCGCCAAGGATCTTCATGGCGTTTTGCATCATCGCGTCTTCTCGCGTGATCGCGAGTTCGTAAAACCGGGTCGCAGCCCCAAACAAAGAAGTGATAGGCGCTAATTTGGAAGACCCGAGTTTTAGACCCGCCGCTATTTTCTCCGGTGTGATCTTTTGGGATTGAAGCTCCCGGAATTCTTTTCGGCTAAGCTCCAACTTGAAAAGTTTTTTAAGAAGGCGGTAGCGACGAAGAATCTCGACGAGCTTCTGATCTTGCTCTGTTTTGACAAGCCGCACGGTCATTTTTTCGGTCAGGGCCCCGATCTCCTCCTGAAGCTGCTCACTTTGCAATTCGCTCAAGAGAATCAGTTGCTGAAGATAAAGCCGGAGGTTCGGGTAAGGGTCAAACGAGAAATCTTTGGGCAACTGATCGAGGAGGCGTTCGAAAACAAAGCGGGTTTTATAGAGCGGCAGATCGCCAGCATTCTTGTGATCCAGAAGCTTTGTGATCTCCTGAAGAAGGGTTGCGGGAACCTTCCGCGCCCGGAGGTCCGCCAAAAAAGCTTCCCGCTCTTTGCGGACTTTTTCCGGATCGATTTGAGAATCAATCTTCTTCAAACGGAAATAACGGACCAAAACCGGCCAATCCCGTTGCTCACCCACATCATCCAAATCAAGCTTAAGGTCGCGCGCAACCGCTGTTTTTAAGAAGACCATCCAATCCTGGAGCGGCAGACGCTCCTCTTGAAAATCGGATTCACGACCCAGTAATTCTCTCAGGGGCTTGTTTAAAGTTCGGTCCGCGGATTTTTGCCACTGACGGTAAAAAGCGTCGAGAAAACTTTCCGCGATCTTGCGGCCCTCATAAACCTGCCGGTACGCCTCGCGGTCCTTGCGGTACGCGTCGGCGTTTTCGACGCCGTAGCCTTCGGCTAGTACGGCGGAAGGCGTACGGCGTACGGCGTTTTCTTTTTGTTTGTCGCCGTACTCCGTACTCCGTACTCCGTACGACGGTTGATCGATCAACATCACTTCCGCCCCTGTGAGCTGCCCGGCTTTCATGAGGCTGTCCGTAATGGCGTTATTAAGCTCTTTATCCTTCGGAAAAAAGTTGAAAAGTCCTGGTTGGAGTTGATTCGCGGCGCCTTCCAAAAAGATCTGTTTAACGTTGTAATTTTTCGCGAGGTGTTCGAGGATGGCTTTGATGTTCTTCTGCGCGTCGTAATTCGCGTGCGCTTCCTGAATGTGGATGAGAAGGGGGCCGGTCTGAGGTGTTCTGATGATGTCGGTGATTTTGCCGAATTCAGCGGGGATCTTGAAATTGGAAATAAATGACGAGGATTCAACGTTGGCAGCCTGTGCAATCGGAGCAGGCGTGAGCGTATTGGTCACAAAGAAAGTGACAACAATAATACCGGCCAGAATCCGTTGTAACCGCTTGAGACAGTTCATGAAATGAACGTTTGTCCTTTCGGGATTTACCTAGGGAAGACTTAATCGAAAGATAACACATATTCTTTAAATTTCAAGGGGTTGAAAAAGGATTTATCAAGGTATGTTTAAAGCCATTTGAAGAAACCCCCTATTATGATCGGTCGCTATAAATTGCTAGAAAATGAGCTGGAAAGCATTAAGAAGAAAACTTTCTCCAAGCTATTGATTTTAAACAGGTTCTGAGCTATAAATATAAGGGGTCGGAGCTTTTCCCGACTCACTCATCCTGAGCCTGCCGAAAGGCAGATCGAAGGATCTCATTCGAGATTCTTCGGCCCATTGTTTTCTTGCGAAAGCAAAAAGCAGGCCTCAGAATGACGGAACTATCAAATCGAATTCTCGAGGATGTTATGCCAACAAAAAAAATCTTCACTGTTTTTCTTTTTTTGATTATCACGCTCGTTGCCGTTCCGCTTGCGCTGAGATCCGAAACGCCTGAGCCTAGCGCCGACACTTCCCTTGCCTTATTGAATCTCGCGGTCCCCGAAGAGATCGGGAAAGTCCAGGAACGTTTTACCGGAAACAGTGCAAGGACGATCATTCAGATCCAGGATGTTCACGCGCACGCCGCAGCCCAGCAGAACATCGCAGCTATTCTGGAGCGCCTTCGTGTGGTATTTAGCATTGAGAAGGCCGCGCTCGAAGGCGCTTGGACCGCCACTTCCCTTCCCGAAAGTCACGCAATCCCGACCTCTCGTGAAAAACAGCTTCTCGCCGGAACCCTGCTTGAAAATGATCAGATTTCAGGGCCGGTCTATGCCGCGATCATGTCCCCGGAACCGATCACGCTGATTGGGATCGAAGACAAAACGTCCTATGAAAAGAACAGGACTCTTTTTCTGGATCATTTCAGGCAGACAAAAGAGATCGAGGAAAAACTCCGTGCTTATGGAGCGTCACTGCAAGAGTTGCAAAGATCCGCCTGGGGACCGGAGCTTTTGGCCTTCGGAAATGCCTTCGGAAAATTCCGGGACACCTCCGACCTTGGAAAATTTTTTCTGGTCCTCCTCAAAGCCGCAGAAAACCAGAGCGTGGATATTTCCGACCTTGCTCAGATCCTTTTGCTCCGGGACATTATGGCCTTGGAAAAAAGCTTCGAAAAGGAACGCCTCGAAGCGGAGGTCAAACGGGTCATTAAAAAATACAAGAACAGGCCCTGGACGATCGAAGAATTGATCCGAGGCAGATCGGAAGAGCACACGTCTGAACTCCAGTC
>CAYMER010000071.1:0-5478 GCA_964389345.1 uncultured bacterium
AAATATGGATCGCTTCTTTAAAAATATAAGCCGCAACCAAGATCGACACAACCAGGTCCCAAGCGACCCTCCCCGTCCATCCAACGAGAACCAAAGCCGCAATCACACCGATATAGGAAACAAAATCCATGGAGTAATGCGCCTTTTCCGTGCCAAGGATCAGGGACCGGTTTTTTTTGGAAAGAACCTTAAGACGCCATGAAAGCAGGAACGTCACGATCCCGGAGAAAACGATCACCCCGATTCCTAATGGGATCTCGGAAACAAAACTCCCTTGAAGAAGCCGGCGAACGGATTCATAAACCACGAACGAACCACTCAACATGATAAAAATACTTTGAAAAAGTCCCGCAAGACTTTCGACTTTGCCGTGGCCGTACGCGTGTTCGGCATCGGGCGGTTTCGACGCTTCCCGAAAAGCGAAAAAATTCAGCGCGGACATCAACATGTCCAGCGTGGAATCCAACGCAGACGCCATAATCGCCATGGAATGCGTCATAAGTCCGGCTGAGAACTTCACAACGGTTAAAAGCAAAGCCACGCCCACAGACAGGATGATCGCCCGCTGAGCCTGCTTCAAATACTGCTCCATGCCTTCTTTGGTCATGATGCTCCTTAATTCGCTACTGGAATATTACGCATTCCCACTGAGAAGCTGGTCGACGGTCGCTATTAATTGTCCTGTCTCAAAAGGCTTCGCCAGGAACGCATCCGCCTTACTTTGACGCCACACTTTCTGCTCTTCCGGAAAAGCGCTGATTAAAAGCACCGGAGTTTTTTCATTTTTTTTGGAACTTTTAGCATAGGCACAGACCTCGTAACCCGTATGACCGGGCATACGGATATCCAGGATCAGGAGGTTATAAGTCGTTTGCTCGGATTTTTGCATCGCTTGAATTCCATCCGGAGCATATTCCACCTCGTGGCCATTCCTGCGCAAGCGCTCCGAAAGGATCAACAGAACATCGGGCTCATCATCTGCAATAAGTATTTTAGCCATAGCCTCAGGGTTTTCGCTTGAATTGCTTTTCAAGATCCAACAGAGAATATTTCATGATACTGGGGCGCCCGTGCGGACAATTGAACGGATTCTTGCAACGCGCCAGCTGTTCCAGAAGACCCTGCATAGCCGGAAACGTCAACGGATCCGCAGCCTTCACAGACTTGCGCTTGCAAGCAATCATAGCGGCGATGTCTTCCTGCGCGCCCTTAAGCCCAGTCTGCGTCCTGCCCGCTTCTTCCTCATCGACAAATTGTTTGATAATCGTTACCGGATTTTCATCCTTTAAAATGGCCGGAAGACCGCGCACCACAAAAGCCCTCTCGCCGAACAATTCTATCTCAAAACCCAGCTTGGCAAGAAAAGAAAGTTTTTTCTTCAAGGTCTCAACCTGGCGCGGGTGCAATTCCAGAACTTCCTCCATTAAAAGCCCTTGGCTCACAGGACGCTCCGATTCAAAATTTTTCATGAGTGCTTCAAACATCACCCGTTCATGCGCCGCGTGCTGGTCGATGACCACATACCCTTCCTCGGTCTCCGCCAGAATATAAGTGCGGTGAACCTGCCCGAGCACGCGCGTGATCTTGAGCCCCTTGCCGATCTCAAGCGGCAGCATCGCATAGACGTTCCTCGTCACAACATCTGCCAACACCGCTTCCGCGACCTTAAGCGGAGCGTTGTGAGATATCATGCGTTCTTCGAACCCGAAACTCGGCTCCTGAAATCTTGCCCCTTGAAAAAAAGTCGCAGGGCTCTCGGCCTTTTCACGAAAAGACGGCACCAGGTCGCCGCTTGCTTTGAGAGCTTCAGCCACGGTCCTTTCAATCATGGTTTTGATCATGGCTTCATGCGAAAGCCGGACCTGCTGTTTCGTCGGGTGAACGTTCACATCCACGTATTGCGGATTCAATTCGAGAAATAGAATCGCCGCCGGAAATTGATGCTGCATCAAAAGCCCATGATATCCCGCCTGTAGCCTGTAGCTAAGCCCATAGGCTTTGACCCAACGGTGGTTGATGAAAAAAAATTGCTGGGCCCGGTTTCCGGACGCAAGCGTCGGTTTCCCGATCAACCCCCAAAGCTTCGCGTGCGGAATCTCACTCTGAATTGGCAAAGTCTGTTTGGCCCAATCATCGCCAAAAATAGCTGCGCCCCGAACCGTGAGAGACTCCGTTAACAAAACATCCAGGATCGTTTTGCCGTCAGAACTTAGAACGAACCTGACATGAAGATTCGCCAGGGCTAGACATGTCACGATATCCAGAATATGCCCAAATTCGGTCGTATCCTGCTTCAGAAATTTCCGCCGGGCAGGCGTGTTAAAGAAAAGATCGCGTACTTCGATCACGGTTCCGACGGCCGTCGGACACTCCTTTGCTTTGACAAGACTTCCGCCTTCCACCACGAGCTCCGTGCCGGTCGCAGTATCTGTCGTTCGTGTCTGCAAAGTGAAACGCGACACCGCGGCAATGCTCGGAAGCGCTTCGCCCCGGAATCCAAAACTTGCGATATGTTCCAGGTCTTCGGCCTTTTCGATTTTACTCGTCGCATGCCGCTGGAGCGCGAGTTGGGCATCCTCGGCTGTCATCCCGAAGCCGTTATCCGCCACACGGATCAGGCTTTTGCCGCCGTGCTTTATCTCGATCTCGATCTGGTCCGCGCCGGCATCCAGGGAATTTTCGACAAGTTCCTTCACGATGGAAGCCGGCCGTTCAACGACCTCCCCGGCCGCGATCTTATTGGCAACAAGCTCTGACAGTACGTGTATTTTACCCATAATCCTTTTCCCTCCGAATAAAGGTGCCTGGCACCTTTATTTCAACTTCCGTTTCCAATCCACGATCTTCTGCAACGCTTCGATCGGCGTCAGCCGATCCGCGTCCAACTCCTTGATATTCTTTTCGATCTCACTCGGCTTCGACGGCGCTACATCGAACAAGGTTGGCCCCGTCTCCGCGATTTTCTTCGACCCACGCGTCTTTTTAGATTCAATGATCTGCGTGGCTTCGGTATTTTCACTTTCCAGGATCGCCAGAATCTCTTCCGCACGCCGAGTCACTTCATCGGGAATTCCGGCCAGCTCCGCCACATGGATCCCGTAACTCCGCTCCGAGGCTCCGCGGGCGACTTTCCTCAGGAATATGATCCCGTCCTTCGTCTCTTTCACCGTCATCTTATAATTTTTAATGCCCGGGAAATGATCTTCCAGTTGTGTCAATTCATGATAATGCGTCGCAAAAAGCGTACGCGACTTTGTCTTCCCCTGCGCCAGATACTCACAGATCGCCCAGGCAATACTCACCCCGTCAAAGGTGGAAGTTCCACGCCCCACTTCATCCAGGATCAGAAGACTCCGGTCCGTGGCTTCCTGCAAAATATGCGCTGTCTCAAGCATCTCCACCATAAAGGTGCTCTCGCCGCGCGAAAGATCATCGGACGCGCCAATGCGTGTGAAGATCCGGTCAACCAGTCCGATATGCGCGGTTTTTGCAGGCACGAATGAACCCATTTGCGCCAAAAGAACGATATGCGCCATTTGACGAATATAAGTCGATTTCCCAGCCATGTTCGGACCCGTCAATACCACAAGCTGATTCTTGTCGCTATCGAGCAATCCGTCATTTTCCACGAATTTCCCGGACGGCAGCATGCTCTCCACCACCGGATGCCTGCCTCCGTGAACAGAAAGCGTCCTGTCGTCGCTCACTTCCGGCTTCACCCATTTCTTCTCAAGCGCGATCCTCGAAAGCGACATAAGAGCGTCCAAAGTCCCGACAGCCTTGGCCATATTCTGAAGAGCTGCAAGATCTTCCAGCACCTTCGCGCGGATCTCGAGGAAGATCTGGTATTCCAGCATCTTGATTTTGTCCTGCGCACCGGAGATCTTCTCGTCCCATTCCTTGAGCTCCGGCACGATGAACCTTTCGGCGTTGGCAAGCGTCTGCCGGCGAATGTAATTCCGAGGAACTTGACTAAGATACGAACGGCTCACCTCAAGCGTGTAACCGAACACGCCGGAATATTTCACTTTGAGAGATTTGATCCCCGTACGCTCGATCTCGCGCTGCTGGAACTCCAAGATCCATTGCTTTCCTTTTTGAGAGATTGTACGCAGGTCATCCAGTTCCTCGGAATACCTGTCACGGATCAGACCGCCATCCTTCACACCAAGCGGCGGCTCCTCTACGATCGATCGGGCGATAAGTTCGCTAAGTTTCGGAAACGGCTGAATTTGTTTTTGAAGGTCACGGATCAGATCCGCATCGAATGCACCCAGAATATTGCGAATCTCCGGCACACGATCCAGAAACGCTTTTAGGTTCACCAGATCCCGAGCATTCGCCACCCCGTAATTGAGTCGACTCAGGGTCCGTGCCATGTCCTTCACTCCCTTCAAGAGACGGCCTATATTCTCGGTGTGATGAAGCTCTTTGATGAGTTCCGTAACAGATTCCTGGCGTTTATGGATCTCGGCAATGTCCAGGAGCGGGTGCGTGAGCCACTGATAAAGATGCCGCGCCCCCATCGCCGTGAGCGTCCGGTCCATGACAGACAGAAGCGTGCCGCAATCCTTACGACCACCTTGGGATGCCACCAGCTCCAAACTGCGCTGAGCCTGACGGTCGAGCACCATGAATTGAGCCGCGTTAAAGAGCCGCGGCTTTTGGACATGCTCCAGAGCGCTGTGAAAATGGTCTTTGAGATAATACAAAATGGCGCCGCAAGCCCCGACTGCGAGCGGATGATCATGGAAAGGGATCCCTTGCGTAGAGCCCAGTTTGAAGATCTCGAGGAGAAGCCGCATCGAGTCTTCAGGTTCGAAGATCCAGTCTTCATAAACCGTGAGCGTTGCTTTAAGATTCTCCCTAATAAAATTCGTGAGATCTTCCCGGGACGCGAGCGTCTTTGGAATCACAACTTCGCGCGGCCAAAGAAGCGTCAGCTCATCGAGCAGCCGGTCTTCGGTGATCTCCCGGACATAGAATTCCCCGGTACTCAGTTCCAGATAAGCCAAGACCGCGGAGTCCTTCCCCACAAGAATCGCGGCCATATACTGGAGATTTTTCTCCGGCGTCTCGTCGTCGAGATACGTGGCCGGCGTAATAATGCGCGTCACCTGGCGTTCCACGAGGCCTTTGGCGAGCGCCGGATCACCCATCTGTTCGCAGATAGCGACTTTGAGATTGCTATCCAAGAGCGTCCTGACATAGCCCTGAAAAGCATGGTACGGGAAACCGCACATTGGCACCCGGCCTGCCTCTCCGCCTTCGCGACCCGTCAGTGTGATATTCAGGATATCGGAAGACCGGATCGCATCCTCAAAGAACATCTCATAGAAATCCCCGAGGCGGAAGAACAGGATGGTGTCTGTCGGCAGAGTCTTTTTAATAGAGCGGTACTGCTCCATCATGGGTGTGAGTTTCACCTGGGCGTCAAGGCTTGGCGGATCGGTCTGGGTCAAGGGCTGCTCCTAGCAC
>CAYMER010000072.1:0-3539 GCA_964389345.1 uncultured bacterium
ATGGCGTTTGAGCTTTTGCACATAAGAATCCTCACCCGTACCGGCGAGAAGGAGTCGCATCCGGGGAACTTGTTTCCGGGCGATCGCAAACGCTTCCACGAGTAAATGCGCGCCCTTCACGGGGATTAAGCGGGCTACGGATACCGCCACAAGATGGTCCGGACCGTATCCATAAACCCTCCGGACAGCCTCCCGGTCCGTCTGGTCGATCTTCGCGCGCAAGGCCCCGATGTCCATGCCGTTTGGCACAACGACGACCGGCGGCAAATTGCTTTCACCGACAATCCTGACCAGCTCATCCCGCACTATCCGGGATATCGCGATCACCGTCTTTCCCCGGCAAGGGAACAGCCTGCGTCCGAGCCGAGGTTTGTAGAACATATGCGACGTGGAAACATACGGAATCTTGACAAAGAACCCTGCAGCCGCGGCCAAGACCTGCGTAACACGGGTATGGCAATGGATCATATTCACCGAATTTTTTTTGAGGAAGGAAACCAGTTTCGGGAGCTCACTCCAGAGTCTTGGTGAAAGTTCGCTTTTGCACCGCAGCACGTCCGGCACGATCCCGGCCGAACAGGATTTAAAATCTTCCGAGCGCTCCCCGGCGCTCGCCCAGATGAAAACCTCATGCCCGGCCTTCGTCTGTTCCTTAGTGAGAGTAAAAAGATAGGACGTGATACCGCCGGTATTGAGATGGGTCGCCATGTGCAGGATCTTCAAACGGTTACCTCGCCTCGCAAATTAAAAAGAGGCTTGTCACCTCTCGGCAAAAAGCCTCTCCGGTACTCTTTGGGATCAAAATTGCGATGTGCAATTCGGACAACGGACCGCCTTGATCGCGATCGTGGAGCAGCAAAAGGGGCACTCCCGGGTCGTCGACGCGGCCGGTGCTTCGGGCTTGTCCGGTTTTTGGAGTTTGTTGATCTGCCGGATCAAAATGAAGATCACGAACGCAACGATCAGGAAATTGATCACGTTGTTGAGAAACACCCCGTAATTCAAGGTCGGGGCCCCGGCGGCCTGCGCTTCCGCGAGAGAACCATACACCTTCCCGGACATATTGATAAAAAGACTGCTGAAATCCACTTTGCCGAGTAAAAGCCCGATCGGCGGCATGATGATGTCCGAGACCATCGAAGCGACGATCTTTCCGAACGCGGCACCAATGATCACACCGACGGCCATATCAATGACATTGCCGCGCATCACGAAGGCTTTAAATTCCTGGGCTATTTTCATGTTATTTCTCCCACGTTAAGTTTGCGTTGGTTCGATCTGAATTTTTGCGATGTCCCCGCCTTTTTCCTGGAACGCCTGCGCATAGATCCGGTACCTCTCAAAAAGCGCCTCCGCCTCGCGGCCGATCTGGGCAATACGACGCGTCATGGATTTATTGCTGAAAACCTTGTCCATGGGCATCTTCTGCATCTCCTGCTGGATCTTCGCGATCTCGGTCTTTTGCGCCCGAATCGCTGCCGCGTAATCGGACGCCTGGACCTCAAGCTGCGTAAGAGGCATCGACACAACTGCCTTCCGGATCTTCTCGATCGACCGTTTGGAGTCCGTTTTCTTTGCGCAACCAGGAAGGGAAATCAGCATCAGTGCCAAAAAGAATACGGCGACCACTCGAAACTTCATAGAATCGCCTCCTTAACAATAAAAAATATCGAAAAAGGTTACAAAACTGCGGCATCTTAACATGGCCCATGCCGCCTTTGCAAAAAGTTTAAACGTCTCGGAACTTCCTATGAGAACAAGAGATGCCCATCTTCAAGCAACGGACATTCCGCGTTGGCCCGCCCGGCACGGGACCCGTTTTGGATCTTTTTATCGAACGGGGAACAACTTATTTTTTGATCAAAAAAATATGCGCCGGAATGACCTGGGGATCCAGCCGCACATACTGAGACGACCCTTCCCACTCATACGTCTCCCCGGTGAGAAGGTCCTTCGCGCGATAGGCCTCCCCTTCTTTGATCCCTAATTTCCGGAGAGGCAGGCTGATCAGGTCCTCATGGACCTGAAAAGGGTCCAGGTTTACCACCACCACGATCCGGTTCGAATTGTCGGCCGTTCTTTTCCCATAGCAGAGGATCGAATCGTTCCTGGAGTCGTAAAACTCGAGGTTCTTATATTCTTGAAGCGCCGGGTTTTCCGACCGGATCCGGTTGATCTTCGACACAAGGTCTTTGATGTTGCCGGGCCGCTCCCAGTCCCACACCTTGTGCTGGTATTTCTCGGAATCGAGGTACTCCTCGGAACCAGCTTCCTTGGCCGCGGCCTCACAAAGCTCGAAACCGTTATAGATCCCATAAGAAGAGGAGAGAGTCGCCGCAAGGAGTATGCGGATCATGAACGCCGGCCGGCCTCCTTTTTGAAGGAATTCGTGAAGAATGTCCGGAGTATTTGCGAATAAATTGCCTCGGTAATAATCTTTCATGCGGGTCTGCGTAAGCTCCTCAAAGTATTGCCTGAGTTCCCGTTTGGTGTTCCTCCACGTAAAATAGGTGTAGGACTGCGTGAACCCGGCCTTCGCTAAAAACTTCATGACTTTCGGACGCGTGAAGGCCTCCGCAAAAAAGATCGCGTCGGGATGGTCCTTTTGGACTTCGTCGATCAGCCATTTCCAGAAGACCAAAGGTTTGGTGTGGGGGTTGTCCATGCGGAAGATCTTGACCCCCTGGTCGATCCAGAAGAGAACAATGCTTTTCAATTCATCCCAAAGCTCCTGCCACCGGTCACAATAAAAATTAAGAGGGTAGATGTCCTCATACTTCTTGGGGGGGTTCTCCGCATAATGAATCGTTCCGTCCGGCCGGTGTGAGAACCATTCGGGATGTTCTTTAACATAGGGATGATCCGGAGAACACTGAAACGCCACGTCGAGCGCGATCTCAATCCCGTGCTTTTCCGCGGCTTGGCGGAAGACATTGAAATCCTTCAGGGTCCCAAGCTCCGGATGGACCGCTTTGTGACCTCCGTCGGCGCTTCCGATCGCCCAAGGCGAACCCGGGGAATTTTCATCCGTGACAAGGCTATTGTTCGGGCCTTTGCGCTTTGTGGAACCGATTGGATGGACCGGCGTCAGGTAAAGGACATCAAAACCCATACGTTTGATCTCAGGAAGCCTCTGGATGCAATCCTTAAACGTCGCGCTCCGGTCCTGTTTTTTCCCCTGCGACCTCGGGAATATTTCATACCAGGCGCCGTATTCGGCCCGTTTGCGATCCGCCACAAGCTCAAAAGGCCTCTCGCGTCGCGTCACAAGCCGCTTCACAGGATGCCGGGAAAAAAGTTCCCGGATCTGCGGCCCCCGGATCAGATCGCCGACCTTCTCGCTGATGCCGCCGGAAAGTTCGAGGGCCTGAATGAAGCCATCGATCTTTTTTCTCTCTTCCCCTCTGGCCCCGGACCGGGCCTTTTTGAAAATCTCAAGGCCCTCCAGGACGTCGCTCAGAACTGAAGGGTACCGGGAACATTTCTTTTCGGTGTCGCTCATCCAGCTTGCCACGGCATCAATCCAAGCTTCGATCGTG
>CAYMER010000073.1:0-3425 GCA_964389345.1 uncultured bacterium
ACGGCAAGCAGTTTGGCCTTTTGGGCCTTTTCAAGTTGTTGCGCTTCCTGGATCTCCGGAATGATCCGGTTCTGCCAGATAGGAAGATTCACTTTCAGCGGGAACATCCAGGCGTCTTTACCATCGTTCGGCGACGTGGTAGAGCCATTGCCGATCCGGAAATATTCGAACCCGACGTTCACGTCGGGAAGGTACGCGAGTTGTGCCAACCGTTTTGAATAACGGGTTTTGGAGGCCATCGCCTCCGCTTCTTTGATCTCCTGCCGATTTTGCACACCCAGATTGATCAATTCGACAAGGGACCGATTCACCACAGGCTTCGAGGGTAGCATAGCCTTCCCGATCGGCGTCATTGGGTCCTGATCCAGCAATGCGTTTATTTGCGCGGTCACGCTTTCGCGCTGTTGCTCGAGCGTGTAACGTTTTTCAAGGCTCATGGAAAATTCCGTCTGGGCTTTGGCCACGTCGCGCTGGGAGCCGGACGTATTGGCATAACGCGCTTGAGCGACACCCTCTATCTTCTTCAGAAGGTCTTTGACCTCCGCAAGCGTATCCAGCGAAGCGTCAATATAGTAGAGCTGGTAATAGAGCTGGGTAAGTTTGTTCGTAATGTCCCGCTCAAGAGCACGAAAACGCGCATGAACACCATCCGCTTCCGCTTTAGCAGCTTTTCTTTTCTCCCAAAGCTTCAAAGGAAATGGAACTTCCTGAGAGATCATGAAGCGGTTCTTTTCAGGACCATTCATGGTTTCTACCATGGGCCCCATGATGTCATATTCCCCCATGGGATCGGGGAGAGCCCAGGAGGTGAGGATCCGTTTCTTCGAAGCGAGCCATTCAGCTTTCGCGGCAGCAATTTCGGGATTTTTTTCAAGGGCTTGCTGAATTAGATCGGAAAGGCGTAAGGCTTGAGGTTTTTCTTCCGCTTGAGCAAATTGGATGACTACAAGGAATGGCATCACTAGAAGCAAAACCGCTACAAACATTTTCTTCATCGCTGCAGCCCTCTTTATGGATCCCATTTTAGAGCCACTTCGACGTTAGCGGAAACCTTTTTTTACAACACCTTTTTTTACAGCACCCTTTCAACTTTTGTTCGCTGTATCGATATCAGCAAGAACGTCGATTCTCGAATGTCGCTTTTATGGGATACCGACTGACCCTAGCGGGCTAATGTCGCTTTATGGGCTGTTTGTGACATACCCCCTCTCTCTTCCCCACGATTCTTCAACGACCAGCGTTGTGCGTATGTACGGATTTCACATCAGGATGTCTCTAATGCGTGATATTACGCATTACGACCCATCAGGTGGGAGATTTTAAAGCTTAGGCAAATGTTTTCCGCCGCGAAGGCTGGATGGACCATATGTTTAATCCGATTCAATTCCTGCCACATTCCTGCCACACAACGAGGGTGATTTTGAGCATTTGAAACTTTGAATGCCTTGCGTTGCCTTTTGTTTCCTTGGAATGGAACTCTTGAAATCAAAAGGGGTTACGCCACTTTTGACGTAACCCCTTTTGATGCCTCATGGTGCGGTAAAACAAGTGGTGGAGGTGGAGGGAATTGCACCCTCGTCCAAAGGATCCGTCATTAAGGGGTCTCCATGCTCAGTTTGCAATGGATTTAATCCCCCGGGCCTCTGCAAACGAGATCCTGAAGGACGATCCGCCTAGATCTTTTCCCCGGACGCGGCGGCGGCGCACGGAAAGCAGCCTGCTTTTTCGTCCTCAAAGCTCAGCAGGCATCGGCCCTGGGACGTTCGCTAGCAGTTAAGCAGCGAAAGGAAGAACTAAAGGCATCGGAACCGTTACCGGTCCAACAGCCCTTTCGTTCCAGCTGGTTTTTTCAGCATTTGTGTTTTGCCACGTTTTTTAAAGAGGCACCTGACGAACCTCTGCATGCTCCCTTAAATGCTGTATCCCTTGTCGAACCTATTCACCCCCATGGATCGACGATGTTAAAGATCATTGTTGCTACACAAGAGTATAACACGTTAAGAGGCGGGGCTCAATGAAGAGCGTAAGGGGTACCGCGTACGGTGTACGCGAAAAAACAATCTCTTTACGCCGTACGCCTTACTCCGTACGCAGGACTAACGTCTTGTGGCTTTCTTGATGGCAGCCTGGGTCTCGCGGGTATGGATCCTTTGCTTGATGGTCGCCCGCTTGTCATACTGCTTTTTGCCTTCTCCGAGCGCGATCTCGACCTTGACGAAACCTTTCTTCAGATACATGCGAAGCGGTACGATCGCGACCCCTTTGCGTCCGGCCTGCCCCATCAAACGATTGATCTCACTGCGCTTCAGAAGCAGTTTTCGGGTCCGGATCGGGTCCAGCTCCTGATGCCCCTGGATCCTCGAATAGGGCGAAATATGGCAATTCAGGAGAAACGCTTCCTCCCGCATGATACGCACGTAGCTATCCTTCAAGTTCACGCGCCGCTCGCGGATGGATTTGACTTCGTGACCCATGAGACTTACGCCCGCCTCATACCGATCGTGAATGAAGTAGTCGTAATGGGCTTTCCGGTTCTCGGAGATCACCTCAAACGAATTCCGGACAGGCTTAGGTTCTGGATTCTTTTCTTTTTTCTTTTTCATATATTTGACAGCATAGAGGGTAATAACAAGTGCCCTGTCGTACACGATTTCCTTAAATCGTGACGACAAGGTACCCCATCACAAGATTTGGTGCTGAGGAGAGGACCTGCCCTAGCGCCCACCGCACTAAGACTACGCGTCAGGATCTTGACAATCCTGTAAGCGGTCGTCTCCCCTCTTGGGTAAAAGTGCGGTCACAGTAGGCAGTTGACTTTAACTGCCACGGTGCCGCACCAAATTATTGAAATTTGGTGCTGAGGAGGGGACTTGAACCCCTAAGGCCATGCGGCCACTAGCTCCTGAAGCTAGCGCGTCTGTCCTTGCCTTAAATTTTATTACATAAATGGTCGACTTGGACAGCCCCAATTTCCGCTTCGCAAAAATTAATAAGTATTGGGACTGGCCAACTCTCATTAATTTGAAAAATCTATGCACCCGGAGGGACTTGAACCCACAAGGCCTTGCGGCCACTAGCTCCTGAAGCTAGCGCGTCTGCCAGTTTCGCCACGGATGCATATATTTTTCAAACATTTTCATTGATGTTGGCACTGTCCCAATTCTTATTAATTTCCGAACAACGGAAATTGGGGCTGTCCAAGTCGACCATTTAAAAAATAATAAAAAGACTTAGACTGTCCTGACTTCATCATTATTTATTTATTAATAACACATCAGGGCTGCCAGTTTCGCCACCCCAGCACGGAAAATGCAAGCCGAATATAACTTCCCTACGCAGGTACCGTCAACCGTAAATCTAAGAAATGGAAGGACCTTATCACAGCGGAAGATCGGAAGAGCACACGTCTGAACTCCAGTCACCGG
>CAYMER010000074.1:0-4393 GCA_964389345.1 uncultured bacterium
TTATCCGCTGGTCGCTCTGGAGTCGGAACCGCAAGGACGAGCCGCAGTTTGTCGCTTCCCACGAAACGGCGCTTGCGATCCATGAGCTGGGGGATGTGATGCCGGCAAAACTTCATTTCAGCGTTCCGCGGGGTTTCCGGAAAAAAGTTACCGCAAATATCGTCCTTCACAAGACAAAAAGTCTGGATCCGCGGGATATCGAGGCAAGGGAGGGTTTTTTCCTCACCTCGCCCCTGCGGACGCTCCTTGATGCCGCCGAAAGCGATCTTGACGAAAACGAGCTGGCGAAAGCGCTTCGCGAAGCTATGGACCGGGGGCTCATCCGCCTCAAGCAGATCAATGTCGCGGGTATGAGCGCCAAAGGAAAGCTCCGGATGCTGATGGCCATCAAAGCTGCCGAGGAGAAAAGGTCATGAAAGAGGGAAAGAAATATGCCGATCCGGAGAGCTTCCGCCGTGCGCTTGAGACGCGATTGAATAATTTCGCGAAAGAAAAAAATACAGACCTCGAAAGGTTGCGTAAGCAGGTCGCATTTGACCGGCTGCTCGCGAGGATCTTCGCGTATCCGGAAAAATCCTCGTGGCGGCTCAAGGGCGGGTATGCGATGGAACTCCGGTTCTTCGGCCTGGCGAGGGCCACGAAAGACATCGACCTGTCCATCCCGAGGCCCGGATCCCGGGGCTCGGAGAAGCAGCTACAGGATCAGATCCGGGAAGCTTTGCAGGACGCGGCAAGCCGGGATACCGGGGACTGGTTTCAGTTCCTGATCAAGTCCCACATCATGGAGCTTGATGCCGCGCCTTATGGCGGGGCACGCTATCCAGTCGAAGTCCGACTTGCCGGACGGAAATTCACGAGCTTTCACCTTGATGCGGGGGTGGGGGACGTTCTTCTTTTTTCTCCGGAATGGAAGCAGGACCATGACTGGCCCAAGTTTGCCGGGATCCCTTCTGCCATGATCCCGCTTATTTCGCGGGAGCAGCAGTTTGCTGAGAAGATCCACGCCTACACGTTGCCGCGTGAGGGAAATCCAAATTCGCGTACCAGGGATCTGATCGATCTCGTGCTGCTTATCGACGCCGGGCTTGCGGACAAGGATCATATCCGAACCGCTCTTCACGAGACATTTATGCGCCGCAAGACCCATGAGGTTCCTCGCACTCTCGAGCCTCCTCCGGCCGATTGGGAAGCTCCGTATACCGCGCTTGCGAAAGATTGCGGTGTCAGCAGGAAAAATCTTGGTGAGGCGTTCGGATTCGCGAAGGACTTTTGGGACAGTCTCGCGGCGTAGTCCTTTAAGGGTCTTCGACAGTGACGGGCGTCACTTGTAGCCGTTGTCTTTGACGAACGGTAGAGCACACCTGATGTCGGAAGTTTTTACTGGAAAAGTCCAATGAACCCAAAATCCGCGTTGCGCCGGTGCGGCGAACGGTTCCTTTTAGGAGCATAATTACCTTGGATTTTAGCAAAATTCATCATGAAATAACCTTGTATTTTAGCCATGCGTATAGCGCACATCTGATGCCAGAAGTTTTTACTGGGAAAGCCCAATGAGCCCAAAATCCTCACCTTTAATTTCCATCATTGTGGCCGTTTTTAACGGCGCTAAAACATTGCGGCAATGCATTGATAGCGTCGCCGGACAAACTTACCCTCATAAAGAGCTGATCATTATTGACGGTGGTTCCAAAGACGGGACGGTCGATATACTCAAGGCCAATCATAAAAAGATTGCGTATTGGGTTTCAGAGCCGGATCGTGGCATTTATAACGCCTGGAATAAAGGGCTGGCGAAAGCGAAAGGCGAGTGGATCTGTTTTCTCGGTGCGGATGATTTTTTCTGGGATCCGCAGGTGCTGGAAAAAATAAGCAAGCATCTGGAGAAATTGCCGGCCGATATCCGTGTGGCCTACGGACAGATCATGCTTTTGAGTGAATCCGGGAAAAGCTTGTATCCGATCGGCGAACCTTGGCAGAAGGTAAAGAAGCGCTTCACGCAGCTTATGCAGGGTATCCCGCATCCGGGCACGATGCACCACCGGAGTTTGTTCGAACAGCATGGCTCGTTTGATGAGTCGTTTCGCATCGTTGGAGATTATGAGTTCCTGCTTCGCGAGCTGAAGACAGGTGATGCGATGTTCATTCCCGATCTCATTACAGTCGGGATGCGGGCCGGCGGCAATAGCAACACTCCTGCGAACACCTTGGCAGCCATGTTGGAGAACAGGCGCGCCCAGAAGAAGCATGGCCTGCGGTGGCCGGGGTGGATATGGCTAACGGCGATGGCACGGGTCCGATTGAGGTTGCTGCTCTGGCGCGTATTGGGGGAGAAAGCAGCCCGCAAGCTTCTCGATCTCCAAAGACGAATGATGGGCTTACCGCCGTATTGGACGAAAAATTAATATGACAGACGCGAAGTGCCTGCCAGCCGGTAGGTATGGGCACGGTGACGAGGAGAGGTTTGCCGCCGGCACCGTCGGTTCGGACGCTCCTGTCCCAATATTTATCAATTTCAACAAAGTTGAAATTGGGGCTGCCCTGATTACCCGTTGTTTTTTCTTTTTGAGAATCAGGGCTGCGGCGTTCGACCGACTGCACTCTCGCCCTTCGACCCGCCGTCGCGGGCCCGAGCTCGAAGGGCTCCGAGAGCTGCCTCTGGCAAACCTCTCCTCGTCGTGCGCTGCGGCGCATGCCTGCAGGCGAGTGAGGCGAACCGAACGATCGGGAGGCATGCATCTTTTGCTTCTTTCATCAGCAGCTACGGGGATGCACCCTCATTAAAACGTTGACTTTAATGTTCACTAATTATATATTGTTCAGTGATTTGTGAACATTGAAAGCGGGTAAACCTTATGAATAATGCTAAGAAAATGAGGAATGTCTTTGCCGACAAGGCCAGTCTGATCTTGCGGAAAATGTTGTCTTGTCCTGAAAAGAAATGGGTGCTGCGCGATTTTACCGGTCAGGAAGGGGTGAGTATTGGAATGGCGCAAGGAGTCCTGGAGGCCATGGCCAGAAAAGGATATATCGAAAGAACCAAGCGGGGGCCGGAAAGTTTTAGCCTGCTTACGAACAAAGAAAAGGTGTTTGAGGATTAGTGCGTGGATTACCAGTTCGACATGAATGAGACAGATACTTATTATTCAGCGGATAAGAATGTCTTGTTAAAGCTCAAAGAGCATCTTAAAAACAAGACCTATGCGCTGACCCTTCATGCGGGCGCCAATTTAATGACGTCCTTTGTGATCACGGATCATGTCCATTTCTATTTTCAGTCAGAAAACTGGGATAAGGACGTCCTGGACTTGCGGCAGGCGCTTGATCTCAAAGAGCTCGTGCGAGGAGGCAATATCCATATTGTTCGTCCATATTATAAGAAAGGCGTGTTCTTCAACGCCCAGAGGATAAAAGGTTACCAGGTTGTCTCTAACCTGCAGCTTTGTCTTGATCTTTGGGGTTATCAGCCTCGGGGGCAGGAGCAAGCGGATTATCTCAGGAAAGCATTAACGGAAAAAGGCAAGAGTTTCTATGGATCTTAAAAAGATCGAGACTGTTTTCTTTGACGTCCTGGAGGATCTGAAGGAGTATCTCCCGGACCTTACGATCGTGGGCGGGTGGATGCCCTATCTCTATGCGAATTTTCTCTGGAAGAATTTTATCAAGATGCCAGTCACCACATCGGACATTGATTTTGGCGTGGATAAACAGATCACCCTGGCTCATTCCAAGACGATCTTTGAGACGCTTTCCGCTTTGAATTACACGGAGCGTCATCCGCGAATGGATAGGATGCTTCCCGTGGTTCTTCTGAAGGAGAAGGTCTTAGTCGAGTTTATTACTTATCCCTCTGTGGACATTGAGTCCGTAGTGAAGCTTGTGGGCGGTCAGATCCAGATCAACAAGATCGATAAATTCGATTTTCTTTTGAAACACAGGGTCTCGATAAAGCTTAAAGCTGTGAAGGGGGATGGTACCTATCTTCTTAATGGTCCAACGCCATCGGCGTTTCTGTACCACAAGGGGGCGACGTTTATCGATCGGGAGAACAAGGAAAAGCAGGCCAAAGATCTCTATTACATGTATTTTGTCCTACGGTATGCGCCGGACATGGGTGCAGTTCTGAAGGAGGTTTCTCAATTCAAGAAAGACGGCTATTTTGAGAGTGTTCCGGAAAACCTCGCCAAGTTCTTTGGCGGGACTACAAGCCCCGGATGTTTAATGGTTGAACGAGAAAATGGCCCTGATGAATATATCAGCGATCTGCGGCTTGATATTTTTGAGCGTTTCAGTAGGTTGCGGGAAGTTTTATGAAGTTAGCACGAGTGAAAACTTTTGTTCTTGGGGATCTCCATGGTGCTTATCGGGCCCTTGTTCAGTGTCTGGAGCGTTCCGG
>CAYMER010000075.1:0-6818 GCA_964389345.1 uncultured bacterium
GCAGGACACTCCTCACCCAGGACAAGGACTTTTCGGACGTAAAGCGGTATCCGCCCGCAGGAACAGAAGGCATCATTTGCATCCGCATCCAGCCACCCACGATCGCCAATCTGATCGAAGGGTTTAAGACCTTCCTCGCGAAGACATCGCCCGCCGATATCCAGAACGAGCTTATACTGCTCAAATAAAATCCCCTCACCTCCGCACGGCGACTTTCATTGGTCGCCGGCTGAGGAGTCCTTGACTTAACCGAAGTCAAGGGCACCTCCGCACGTACGGTGGCTCCGCCACTCTCAGTACCGAGGCGACTGCGTGCCTCGGAGCGGACCGACATCTCCTGTCGAGCAAGGTCCTCATACGTTCCGATCGAAACCGTCTCTTCCACATATCTTTCGAGGGCAAGACTTCTAGTCTCCGTAAAAAACTCCACCGTCTGCCGATCGATCGGAACCGTTTGTCCGGAAAGAATTTCGGTAAAAAACCGGGCGATACGGATCATGTCCTCGACGGCCTTCTGGCACTCCGCCTGCGAATGCCCCTCCGTTAGAATCGGCATCAGCTTGATCGAGCCGTCGGGCATGAGATTTCCCGAGAGGACCCCATAAGTAAACCCGAGAAGCTGGTCATGCCGTTTTTTTCGATTGTTTGCCCTATCGATCCAGAATTTCGAGGCCTCGAATTCGAGCGCGTCGCCTCGGATCGTAGCATTGAAAATATAGGGTTCTTTTCTTCTTCTTATCCCCGCGATCCTTTTCCCGACCTCCTCGACACCGGCGATCTCCCAGCCTCCTTCACGAAACACGATTTCCCGGAACCCGCTTAACGGAGTGGGAGTTCCGGGTTGGGTTACGGGCATACTGCGTAAAGTTTCAGGTTGAGGCTCCGGCTTCAGTCTTTCATCCTCCCTCGCCTCCGCACGGCGACTTTCATTGGTCGCCGGCTGAGGAGTCCTTGACTTAACCGAAGTCAAGGGCACCTCCGAGCGACCGACAGTACGGCTCCAGGTTATAAGGGCTTGGAGGGTGGATTCGTCCAGTAAATTGAAGGGGGTAAACAAGTCATCCTCACGGAATGGATATTCCGCCGCCTGGCCTCGAAAAGATGCCATGAGTTTCCCTCGCGGAACCAGAATTACTCCCGGAACCTGCCGGTAAAGTTCGCGCAACCGGGCGATCGCGGCCCGGGCAACCGCATCCTTTGAAAGAAGGTCGCTCCCTTTGTGATTGTAATCCACGGCGTCCTCCGCGTACCGGATCGCCGTTTTCTTGAACATCTCGTAAGCCTCTGCCGGCGCCCGCTCCAGGGGCCGCTTTCCATCCTGAGGATTCGCCCGCGTCTCGGCACGTACGGGAACGATGTTCGTCTCAGTCCCAACTTTCATTTTCTCTTGATCCATAGTAGTTGGGACAGCCCCAATTTCCTCCAGCCGGAGGAAATTGATAGGGATTGGGGCAGTGCGGTTCGCCACAGCGTTTTCTGCAGTCCCTTCAGGGACAATGCGGCTCTCCGGACGGGGCGTTGCGTTCTCAGAGTGAAGAGGAGAACGGTCCGAGTTGCGGGAAGCTTGGAAATCAACGGAGATCCGGTCCAGCATGGTTCGAAGGGTGGTGAAATCCCGGCGCAAGACAGCGCTACGGGATCTTTTGACGGCACCCGTTATAGCAGCGATCGCGAAAAAGATCACAGAGCTCGGCCATGAAACATCCCATGCGAGGAAAGCGGTCGTGATGATGCTCGCTCCGATGAAGAATTCTCCGATGCCAAATAACCGATCCGAGAACATGGCTTTTTCGGTTCTGCCGATCCCATTCCGCGCTTCTTTAAAATCACCCTCGGCGAGCCGGATCCCGAATAAAGGACGGTTCTCCGGCGCTTCCAACACCTTCATCCAAACCTTCGCAAGTCTTCTGCGACTGAAAAAGCCTCGTACTCCCGCGATCCGCGCACTCATCACCTTCGCGATGTTCACACCCCCCTTGTCCACACCGGGTGTGTCCAGGGTCGTACGCGCCTCGGAACGGGACGGGGCCACCGATGCGCGGATCTTGGGATAGCTCAACAAATGCTGAAGGGTTTTGCCGGAGCGAATGCCGTCCGGGAGACTGGAAAGCTCGATTTTCCGGACGAACAGGATCCTCCAAATTTCTCCGCGGCCCGTGCTTCTCCCTTGCAGATCTTTTTGCTCCTTCTCAAGCGCCGCAAGATGCGCCGTTTCCCCTGACGCCAAAGATCCCTCCAGCGCCTCTGCCGCTTTCCGGATCGTTTGAACTTCTTCAGCGGTTGCGTGATAAACATAAGCTGTTTTCTTTTCCGGTTCCGTGACCCTCGCGGCCGAAATTTCCCCGTATTCACTGATCCTCTCCAGTTTCCCCCGGAGCTGATAGCCTTCGGGGAACCCCATTTCCTCGACGAGTTCTTTGCGTATCGCCTCATCGTATCCCACGCCCGCGGGGACATGCCCGCCGAAAACCTTTCCCACTCGTTTTGAAGGGTTGCGATGGAAACTTTGCTGGAGGATCCAATCGCCTTCCGGGGTCCTGACAAACGCATCACCATTACGGTGCCTGAGCTGCATCCCCTGAGAGCCGTCTTCTTTGCCGTCAACACGAACCGAGCCGTTCCCTTCGAAGAAAAGTTGCGCGATCGCACGGTCAACGCTTCCGAGCACTTCGTCTTTTCCACTCACAATATCGAGCTCCTCGCCCAAGGGCGTGACCTTGCCCTCCCGAAGCATGCGAAGCACTTCGTCGATATGTTGCCGGGTTAGCGGTGTGTCATTTCCTGGATTGTCAGCGATGTTTTCCAATTCTTCCCGCATCTCGGAGCGTAATACGAAGGATCTGAAATCATCCGAAAAAAGAGGGCCGGAAATGACCCGCCTTAAAAGGGCTTCGCGAACATTCTGAGCGAGTGGATTCGCATAAGTACTTCTTCGTTTAATCGGATCAAATCGGACCCTCGGATAATCGCTCGGAGAAAAGGTTTCCGCATCAAAAACAGAAGACGCTAAGACAATCCCCGTTCTATCAAGAAGACCGTTTTGTTCCGATTGTTCAGCATATTCCATCACCAAGGTCAAGATCCGTTGATCATCATTGGCATTTAGCAAGAAGGGATCCCTAATCGTTCTAAGAACGGGCGTATGAAAGCTTCTTGCCATCAAATCATATTGGAATGTTTCAAAATCAGCCGCCGCAATATCTTGCTGACCGGTTCGTTGAATGCTTTTAACCAGGCTGGAAAAGCTACCTTGCAGACTAGGCGACATATTTGCCGAAAAAATATCTTCGTGTGCATCTACGTTAGCAGATGTCGGGAAACGAAAATACCAGGCGCCGTTAAAAATGGGGCTATTTTGAAGCAAATTTTCAATGTCAGTTTGCTTAAGCAGCGAAGCTCGCACCGCATCAAAAGATAGCAGCCTTCGAACTAAAGTTTCCGAACCCTCCGTGCTCTTGTTACGAATCCACGCGAAAAAACTTCCAGTTTCCCCCTTTGGCTTGTTGGACGTTTCGAACACAAGGGAAAGCTGTTTGTCCAACATGTGACCAAAGATGACCAACCAATCCTCATTTAGCATCGCCATATTGTCAACGGTGCGGCCAAAGCCATACTCAATGCGCCGGCGAACCAGCTCCTCCAGCAAAGGCCTTTTCCCTCTTATTTTTGAAACTCCAAGCATCTCGAGAAACTCGGCCCCTCCCCCTCCCACAAAGGCGCGATCAGTGATAGGTTTCCCGCCACGGTCTAAGGAAAATTGCCTCGCATATTCATAAGCTGCTTTTGTGGGGAAAAATTCAGGATTCGCTGCTTCCCGATCAACAACTGAAAAAGGCGCAACAATTCGATAGCCATGGCCAAGACCGCCTGTATAGATGAGAAGCTCATTCGATAAATCGTTATGATCGATATCAAGCTTTCCGGCCTCATCTATTTTGGTCGAAACCCTAAGCCCGTAAAAATCATGCCTGGAAAAACGGTCCACGGATAATTGATAATATTCATTACTTGTTCCAACAATCGCAACAAAAGGCCGGCCGAGGCCGAGCCGCTCCAATTCTTCATTCGCGACACTAACATTGCGCAGTCCATACTCATCCAGACTGTTCCATTTATTTTCAGTCAAACTCCCGGCCGGCAAAAAGGCTTTTGAAGCATAAAGGAGCCGATCCAAAACAGACAGATTTAACGGAAGCTTGGAATCTAAGCTTTTAACAAACAGGGAAAAGTCACCTTGATATTTCTCATGAATAATCCGCTGTTCCTCATCTGTGAGTTTGGATGGATCCACAAATCGCTCAGGGTCCTGTTGAATGGCATTTATAAGCATAGGAGGTAGAGGCCCCTGTCGCATTCTTGAACTGGCTCCTCCCATTAGGATTAAAATTCCGATTTTCGCACCCGTGCTTTGAAGATATTTAAGGTAATTAATCGAAAGCCCCCAATATCGATTCCTTTCCTTAGCCTCAAGTTTCGAAAAATCAAGGTCCACGTCTTCTCGTGTTAACATTCTGTCAATATTGAATTTCGGGACTGGAAGTTTTCCGTCTGTCTTGGCCGCATGTTCTGAAATCTCTTTCCCCCTTTGCGTGTAATACGCAAGGCGGCTGCTACCCTGAGAGTCTCGCATTTCAGCTCTTATGGGTTGTTTATTCAAAGGAATACCCGCTTTCAAATCGGCCGCCAGCTTCTCGATGACAGCAAGGCCCGTTCTTTCGGCCGGATTACAAGTCGGACAGTCACGGAAAAGATGAGTTGCCGTTGAACGCACCATCTCTTCAAGACTTTTGCCGCTCCTTGCTATCTGTCCCATATATCCAATAGGCAATGCGATCATCGGCTGTCCTACCACACAACATTTAAAAACATTGCCGAATGGATTGATGATGGGCCGGATAAAGAAATTAGAACAAATCGCAGGCAAGCCGAAAGCATACTGATAAATATCGGGCAAAAAACCGAAGTGATCAAACCTAGTCATCATCCGATCGATGGATTCATTCGTTCCTATATCAAAACGACGCCTTTTGCCGTTGGCCATTTTTTCCGTTTCAGCCTTCAAAAGCCCCGCTAGCTCCTCCTGTTCCGATGGGCTTAAGTCCAGCTGGTCACGACCAGCGATATTATTGGTTCCGAGGCCTATAACATCAGCTCCCAATTCATCGACCAGTTGAAACATCTCTGGCAGTTCTCTGAAATTGTCCGGCACCAGAACAAAGTTCACGGAAATCTTCATATGAGAGCCTGTGCGATTACGCTCTTGAATTACATGAGCAATATTTTCTTTCAACCTTACAAAATCATTGAGATCTCTCCCCCCTACAATTCTGAGATGGGTTTCTCCCGTTCCTCCTCGCACACTGATATCAAGGCGCTCCACATTGGAATATAATAATCTTTGAATGATATCGTTCTGATCCGGCCGCAACGCGTATCCATTTGTAAAAATACGAAGTCTGATACCCTGTTGACGCGCTTCATCAATAATCGCCAATGAACCTTCTTTGTTCCTAAAGGGCTCAAGGCCTCCCACAAGATCAATTCTCCGTAGTCCCTTTTTTCCCATTTCCCGCACCAATGAGCGCCATTCATCCGGGGTAAGAACTTTTTCGCCTCGCAATTGTTCTTCATAAAAGAGACCGTTCCGGTTATAACAAAATTTGCATTGAAGATTGCATGTAGCGGAAGGATGGATCTCAGCATCTAGGGGGAAATTTGCCTCGTGGTTCAAGATGGAAATTGTATGTTCTCTAGTCTGAAGCAGCCCTCGTAGCCTTGAAAAATAATGGCGATTAGTGGGATGACGGGATATTAAGTCCTGAAAAATCTCATTGCCGTTGATTTCATCGTACAAAGCTATCAGTTCATCTCTGTTTAGCTGCAACCGTTTCATCAAGGTTTCCGCACGGACATCAGGGACGGAGTAAAGAACAATAAAAACCCGCAACAGGTTCCAGACGTTAATGTCCCTTGAATTTTTAGATTCATTCAAATATACCTCAGCCAAAGAATTAAGGGTCTGGGGCTCGACAATCGGCCATCCCAAAGAATCCACCGCTGTTCGCTCGAAGAGGTCCAGCAGCTGTTCTTTAAGTCCGATAGGATGGGTCAACACAGGCAATACCCGGATACCCTCGTTATTTCTGATCACAGTAATTTGATCACGATTCAACCTGAATTCGTCCCAATCCGGTGTTATGCCCTGGCGGATAGTGCTCATAAAAGTTTCTTCGAGGTTAATGACTAAAGTATCCGCACCTCGCTCATCAACATTGGGAGCCTTACTGCGCCTCGTTGGAATCATCTTCGATAAACATCGCGCGAAGAAAATAAGCGATAGATTGGCTATCATATAAAATTGATCTGCAGCTGAGAGTCTTAGCCAATCAGACAAATGAATATCACGGGCATAAAAAACATCACCGTCTCTTTGGATCTTTCTTCTATTCTTTGAAAAAATTTTGTTAATTTGGTTTCGCCAACCAGAAAGCGTCCGCGGTGCTTTTTTAATGAGGTAGGAAAAACCTCGTGCTGCGACGCTGGACATCCTGGCTTCTTCAACCACCTCAATGAATGGGAAATAACGGTATCGCTGAACAACATCAGCCTGAGGGAACCAGTATGGAAAACCGGCATAATGATCCGTCCACATTAAAAGACCTGCCCCCATAGCCACCCGGGGAGAAAAAGGAATATCGGGACGCCTGCGAAATCTGGCGATTTCTTGCCATTGATTTTTATAGAAAGCGGAAGCTTGAATTACAAGGTTTTGAATCCTGCCAGGTAAATGCAGAAATATTGGCTTTTGGGACAATTCC
>CAYMER010000076.1:0-3034 GCA_964389345.1 uncultured bacterium
AGCCACAATAGATCCGTATCGGTGGTTCTTTTCGCAACGATCGCTTTAAGGATCCCATGATCCATCGAGGGGAAATACTTCTTTACGTCGCCGTGCAGGCAAAACCGGTTGGCTCTCAGGAAGCTTTGCGCCCTGTCCACGGCTTTATGCGTCCCTTTCTCTTTCCTGCAGGCATAGGAATCGTGAATAAAAGTCTTATCAATGACCGGCTCGATGACATCATGCACGGCGTGATGCACGACCCTGTCCCTGAAAGGCGCGGCGGCAATATTCCGCTCTTTGGGGTCGTAGATGGTAAACACGCGGTATTTCCCGTGACGGTAAGTTTTGTCCGTCAACTCTCTATGCAATTTTTCCACCCCTTCTTCAAGGGAAAAGTTAAAATCCGCTACCGAGTCCCTGTACCGCCTGCCCCGGGCGGCCCTGTGCGCGGAGCGGTAAAGATTCTCTTTTGATATGATCTCGGGATAAATATTGTCGATCTTTTTCATCGCTATTCTCTTTTTTCAGTGCACCGGGTTCAGGCCTGTCATTCCCGCTCTCTCCTTTGTCATCCCCGAACGTTTTAATCGGGGATCCACGTTTTTCTGGATTCCCGCTGGAGCCTGCCCTCGACTGGATTCCCGCTTTCGCGGGAATGACAGATCGGGGGCGGGAATGACAGACAAGAGAACCCTGACCCCTGTACCCTGTCCTGCTCCGGAGAGGTTTTAGCTAAACGAACACCGTTATTGTTGTTCCGATTATTGTTCGTGTTAGCCGCGTTGTTACGGTCGGATGCGCGGGCGTTCGTTGTATCATTGTTCCAATTACCCCCGCGAAACCCGGCGCCCACAGCGCTTTGACGACGCTACACCTTTTGGCATTCCCTTTTATACCCCGCAGAGAACTTTCTCTCCGCTTGATATTATTACGTTTTTTCATCCGTCCTTGCCTGCCAGCGAAGCTTTGTGACTTTTGTTTTCCTGTCATTCCCGCATGCTTAAAGCGGGAATCCATTCCTGGATCCCCGACAAAAACATTCGGGGATGACAAAACCTTAAAAGACACTTGCTCGTTTACTTAGCCGTCAAGGTCGGATCGAGGGATAGCGTCTGAACCTCTCCTGTTGTGTTCCGCTCCCGACATCCGTAAACATCGGGATTCTGGTATTAAATTCTGCATCAACGAACAAAACCGATACCGAAAAAACCCTAAATCCTAAACTCTAAGCCCTAAACAAGTTCAAAATCCAAAACTACAAACTCAAAACATTACGGCGTTGTTTTGAATGCGGACGATTATTTTGACTTTTCGACTATCGAACCGAAAATTTTAGTCAGCTCGACTGCTTCCTTGATCAAGCTTTCCCGTTCGTTATTTTTTTCTTCTTTGGGCTCGATCAGCTCGAGCCAATACCTGCTTTCCTTCGCTTCTTTCCTGCATATCTTCATCCGCATCGCAAAGTCTTTCCTGCTCAAAGACTCTTCGGCTTCGATGTAATTAGCGCCCACTGAACCCGAAGCCCTGACTAACTGTTTTCCATCTTCAATGCCGGCCAAGGTTCTGGGCACATCCTTTATAAACTCTCGCACCCTTTTAGCGAATTTCTTTGTTCTTTCTCCTAAATCATACGGCTTCGGGTTTTGTGTTTTGTCCATTTGAGTTTATTTAGAGTTTAGTGTTTTGAGTTTAGAGTTTAAGCATGGACCGTCTTGAGCCAGCCGCCGACCATTCTGCCGATCTCGAGGGTCATTTGACAAAAATAATCATAACCTTTCAGGCTCACATACTTCATATCTTTGGCGATCCGCATCATAAAACGAAGGCAATCCAGCTTCAGATTAACCCGGATCAGGATATTTCTTTTTTCCCCGGAATAAGTCGCTTCGATCAGCATCTCCAGTATGTCTAAAAGGATCTTTTCGATCCTGTCCGCCAGCAAAAACCTTTGATCCTTCGGGAAATTCGCCATCTTGGGCAACAGCCAAAGGATCAATTGATAATGTTTTTCTACAACCGGAGTTATTGTTTTCAATATTCAAAACCTCAAAAAAGCCTGCCTTCGGGCAGGCCAAAAAACCAAAGTTCTACCCAGGAGAGGTTCTAGCTAAACGACCACCGTTATCGATGTACCGATAAGCGAACGTATTAGCCGCGTTGCCACGGGCGGATGCGCGGGCGAACGTAGTATCACTGTGCCAATTACCCCCGCGAAACCCGGAGCCTGTGGCACCGGTTCCGGGCCAGAACACGGGCGTGGCAGTTAAATCAGCGGTGACATCTCCATTGGTAGTTAATAGTCCGTCACCGTGAGTTGTTCCTGTAAACGCCCTGCCGGTCGCATTGCCTACGATGACCGGCCTCTCCCAAAGGTTCCCTGAAAGTTCCATCACGCCGTAATAGCTTGCGCCGGCGTTATAGCGAAGCGAAGTGCTCGTCGCGGCAAATCCGGAGCGCGCAGGGCCGCCCACGCTCGTTCCGCTAACGACAAGATTGCCGCCATTTGTCGCGATCTCACCGGCCAGACCGGCCGTCCCGGTGGCGAGGGTGTTTACCACAAGACTCGTGGCCGTGCCCCAGGCGTACTTCTCGACGACGGGATTGGCGATGCCGCGCGATGCTTTCTCGAACTCAAGCTCCGTCATGGGACGCAAACCCGCCCAGTCGGCATAAGCGATCAGATCCGGCCAGCTTAAATAATTGCAGGCGATGAATTCTCCGTCCGCGGGTTCATTGGGAACGCCGTTTGCGTTCAAGTCGCAAAAGAAAGTGATGGGATTGGTGGTACCGTTCCCGGATGCGGGACAGCGGATGCCGTTGCGATAACTGACGGTGGAAGTGCCGCTCATCACATAAACATTGGCGGGAGAACCGGTGGGAGCATCGGCGGAAATAGTTGTTCCATTTCCGGCCCTGTAATTCTGCTGGGTACGCGTCAGCGTGTTCAGAAAATCACGGTATTGCCCCTGCGTCAGCTCGTATTTCATGATGTAGAAAGCATTGTATCCTTTGGGAAACGCGTCGGAGATCGGAAGAGCGTCGTGTAGGGAAA
>CAYMER010000077.1:0-5227 GCA_964389345.1 uncultured bacterium
TACGTTTTTTTTACGGATGCGGATCTTTCGACGCCCATTGAAGAAGTTTCAAAATTCCTGGAGCATCTGGAAAAAGATCAGGACGTTGTGATCGGCTCGCGGGCGCTTCCGGGCTCTCAGGTGGCGATCCGTCAGAATTTCTTCAGGGAAACCATGGGGAAAGTTTTTAATCGGATCGCTCAGATGTGGACGTTCAAAGGCATTCATGATTCGCAGTGCGGGTTCAAGGGCTTCCGGTGGGAGGCCGCTCAAAAGCTTTTCAGTCTTCAAAGAATCGACGGGTTCAGTTTTGATGTGGAGATCGTGTATCTGGCACAGAAGCTCGGGGTTCGCCTTTTAGAACTTCCCGTGATCTGGCGCAATTCTGCCGAAAGCCGTGTCCGCATCCTTCGCGATCCCCTCAAGATGTTTTGGGACGTCTTCCGTATCCGCCGCCTCCACACTTAATCCAGCTCCAGAGTTTTTCTGGAATTCTGAAACACGCTCCTGAGGTTGAGCGGGCACGGTGGCGGTCAGAACTGGGCAAGCTCGAGCAATCCCTTTGCGGTGAGGCACGCTTGCGAGACGGAACGGGCAGGGTGGCGGTCCCAATACCTATCAATTTCCACGAAGTGGAAATTGGGGCCGCCCTTGTCGCCCTCTAAGAAACAAATGCAAAGACAAGGGCGGACAGGAATCGCTTCTCGACACCGGCTGTTCACTCGCTCCAGCGGCTCGTGCCAGCCTGCGCTCTCGCTGATGGGACCTGCTCTGAGGAGCAGGACCATGCTCCCATCAGCTCCGAGAGCTGTCTCAATGCGATTCCTGCTCCGCCGAGTGCAGTCGAGCGCGCGAGCGAAGATCGACTCGCTGGGGCGATCTGAGCGTTGACGAAACGCAAAGGGATTGCGAGAAAAAACGAACGTTGGTGAAGGATTCCAGAAAAATTCTGCAAGCTGCCTTTGTAATAGTTGCTTTGGGCGGAACTTTTCGTAGAATAGCACAGTGATTTGAATTTATCGGATCAGAGGAAGTATTTTTTATGGAACATGAAAAAACACTGGTGATGGGGAATGTGGCAATGTCGGAGGCCGCAGTTCGTGCCGGATGCCGCTTCTATGCGGGCTATCCGATCACGCCCCAGAACGAAGTCAGTGAATATTTGGCAAAACGTCTCCCGGAGGCCGGAGGAGTTTTTGTCCAGGCGGAATCCGAACTCGCCGCGATCAATATGATCTTCGGTGCGGCCGCGACCGGGGCGCGGGCCATGACATCTTCTTCAAGCCCCGGGATCAGCCTCATGCAGGAAGCCATTTCCTATCTCGCCGCGGCCCAGATTCCTTGTCTTATTGCCAACATCATGCGCGGGGGCCCCGGGCTCGGCAATATCCAGGGCTCCCAGGCGGACTATTTTCAGGCAACCCGCGGCGGCGGACACGGGGATTACCGTCTTATCGTGTTGGCCCCTTGGTCGGTTCAGGAAATGTACGATCTCACGATACGGGCTTTTGAACTCGGGGATCATTACCGAAATCCCGTGATGCTTCTGGCCGACGGGATCTTGGGTCAAATGGCCGAGGCGATCGAGTTTAAAGAACCCCCCAAGAAAAAATCCGTTCTAAAAGACTGGGCTCTCACAGGCTGTAAAGGCCGGAAACCCAACGTTATCCGTACCCTCTACCTTAAGGAAAAAGACGCGCTCGAAGAAAAGAACATGGAGCTCAAGGCGAAGTATGAAAAGATCGCCTCAGAACTTCAACTTTCCGAGACGCGTTTCGGCGATGACGTGGAGATCGCTGTGATCGCTTATGGGACGCCTGCCCGGATCGCTCATTGGGCCGTCAAGCGGGCTCGGGAAGCCGGTGTGAAGGTCGGACTCTTCCGGCCTATCACGCTTTGGCCTTTCCCCGTTCTGGAGCTCAGGAAACTCGCGGCCCGTTGCCGGAAGCTCCTGGTGGTCGAAATGAGCCAGGGACAAATGATCGAGGATGTGCGTCTTGCAAGGATCCCCGCAACGGAAGTGGATCCCAAGATCGAATTTTTCGGGCGCGGGGGCGGGTGGTATCCCAAGCCTAAGGAGCTTTTGGCGAAGATCCTGGAGATTGCAAAACGATGAATGGCGACGAAAGAACGATCAAATCCGGACGGATGCACTATTGTCCGGTCTGCGGACATGCGATCGCTCAGCGTTTGATCGGGGAAGTCATGGACGAGCTTGGGATCCGTGAACAGACGATCGGGACCGCGCCGGTCGGGTGTGCGGTGCTTCTCTACGATTATTTTAACTGCGATATCATCGAATGCCCGCATGGAAGGATCCCGGCGGTTGCCACAGGGATCAAGCGGATGCAGCCCGAAAAGATAGTGTTTGGTTACGGGGGGGACGGAGACCTTCTTTCGATTGGATTGGCAGAAACGATCCATTGCGCCAAACGGGGTGAAAATATTACCATGTTTTTTATTAATAACGCCGTCTACGGTATGACGGGGGGACAGATGGCGCCCACCACGCTGATCGGGCAAAAAACCATCACCACCCCTGAAGGGAGGGTCGCCGCCACGACGGGGGCACCCCTCAGGATCTGTGAAATGTTGAAGACGCTTGTGCGTCCTGTTTATATTGAACGGGTGGCAGTACACGACGCGCATCATGTGCAAAGGACCCGGCAGGCGATCCGCAAGGCTTTTCTTAATCAGATCAACGGGAACGGGTTTTCTTTCGTGGAGATCCTTTCCATGTGCCCGACGTATTGGAGGATGGGGGGGAAGGACGCGTGTCAATTTGTGGGGAATGAAATGATGAGCTATTTCCCGATCGAAAAATTCCGGGATACGAGTGAATAATGGAAGAAAAAATATTTGTTGCGGGGTCCGGGGGGCAAGGCGTGATCGTGGCGGGAAATATCCTCGCTCATGCCGCGCTGGAGGAGGGCCGCCATATTTTGGGGATGGTCTCTTACGGTGTGGAGGTGCGGGGGGGCGCGTCGCACAGTTTTGTGATCATCTCCGACCAGGAGATCGATTGTCCCATTATTGACGAAGCGACTCTCGGGTTTGCGCTTAATCAAGCTGCGTATGAAAAATTCAAAACAAAAACGCGCGCCGACGGGATCTTTTTTATCGATTCTTCCCAGGTCCAGCGCATCGATTTCGAGCATACGACCGGCCGCATCATCGAGATCCCCGCAACGCAGGTGGCCAAGGAGATCGGTAACGAAAAAGTGACGAACATGATCATGCTTGGCGCGGCGATTCAGAAGACCGGTATTGTGAAGATGACGAGTGCCGTCAAAGTCCTCGGGAAAGTCTTCAAGGGTCTTCGCAAAGATCTGATCTACGTCAACGAAAAAGCCCTTTCCGTCGGCGCCGATCTTATGCGTCAAAATGCAAGGTCTCAAAATGCATAAAAAACGTGTTCGCCGGCCTGGGGTTTTTATTCTGCGATCAATCACGGAAAGAATTTCAAGGTGCAGTGCGGTCCTTTGACCCTGGAAGCCGATATTGAACGATTCGAGGACGATCATGGCGGGATCTGTAATTGAGCGTTTGATGCCTTTTTAAATTTAAAACAAATTAAGTTTTATTTCAACAAGCAGGAAGGATCCGAAAATGGCGGAAACACTAGGCAGTTTAATCGATAAACTCTCGATCAAATGCATCCGGGAAAACTTTCTCCGGGAGATGAAAGAGCAGGGAAGTGCCAAGTTCACTCCGCAGGAGATTGATGCCCGTATTGAACTTCTCGTGAAACAGAAGAAACAGCTGCACTGCGAAATCGAGGCTTTCCTGGCCGCAGCCCGGCAGGGCCTCGTGCCTCTGAGGGATGAAAAGATCAAATTGTATAATCCGCTTAATCAGGTAGGCCGGATCGAGGACGCAACCTCGATCGCGCGTGCTATCGACGGCCTGATTCGGAAGAATTTCGAGCTTTGGAATCTTGAAGACGAGGCGCGGCGCACAGACGTGGATCTGGCCCATATCGGAAAGGTCAAAAAATCGATCGATCCCGTGAACCAACAGCGCAATGATTATATGGACCGGATCGACGCTCTCCTGGAACAGACCTTCAAGAAATGAGCCGTTCGTTCCTCATCATTAATCCGTTTGGGATCGGGGATGTCATTTTTTCGACGCCGCTTTTGCGCCAGCTACACGAAGCCCACCCCGGCGCGAAGATTTATTACCTTTGCAACCGCCGCACGAGCACATTTCTTAAGAATCACCCGCTTATCACCAAGCTCTTTATCTATGAACGTGACGAGTTCCGCGCCGCGGAAAAACGTTCGTTCTGGGAAGGCGCAGGGATGCTCGTGTCGTTCTTGTACAGTATTTGGAAGGAACATATTGATGTTGCGATCGATCTATCGCTCAACTCCAAGTTCGGCCTCTACGCGATCCTGGCCGGGATCCATGTTCGTGCCGGGTTCGATCACAAAAAACGCGGCCGTTTTTTGAACAGGAAACTACCGTTACCCGGATTTGATTCCAAACATGTCGCGGAATACTATCTGGATCTTTTGCCTCTCATCGGGATCAAGCCGCGGATCAGTCCTATGGAGATCTATAGCGACGAGGCAGGCCGGGCATGGGCCGCTCGGATCGTTAAACCAGGTAAGCTTGCCATTGGGATCGCGCCTTGCGGGGGGCAGACTTTCGGAGCCTCGGCCGGGGTCAAACGTTGGCCCGAGGGACATTTCTCGGCACTGATCAACCGCCTCGTGGAGCGTTTCCATCCCCAGATTTTCATTTTTGCCGGCCTGAACGAAAAAAATGAAATTAAGAACATCCTTGCCCAGCTTACGCCTTCAGCTCGGAATGCGACGCAGGAATTCTCGGATTCCTCCTTGGGAGAGATGGTCGCTCTTACGGCGCATTGTGATCTTTTTATCAGCAATGACACGGGACCGCTCCGTTTTGCCGATGCTCATGGAAAGAAAAGCGTTTCATTCTTCGGCCCTGTCGATGAGCGTGTTTATGGTCCTTATCCGCTCAGCAGCGAACGCCACCGCGTTCTCACAAATTCCATGCCGTGTCGTCCCTGCTACAACCGCTTCCGGCTGAGCGAGTGCCACCACCAGGTCGCCTGCATGACGGGCGTATCCGTTGACGCGGCCTTCCGGGCCTGCGAAGAACTTCTTAGTGTTAAATCATGAACAGGAAAATTCTTTTCAAAAGGACTGTCGGATGCAAAAAAAAGAAAAACTGATACTTGGAAATGCCGGGTCACCTTGTCCTGATGCGATCACGG
>CAYMER010000078.1:0-2963 GCA_964389345.1 uncultured bacterium
TTCCACGCTTGATGTACATGTGGGAACTCATCCCCAACTTAAAAACCGAAATCAGATACGCCCCAAACATCCCGATTACATCTGCGAAGATGGTCAGCACAAATAGCATGAACAAGGCCGCGATAAACCTCGGGATGACAAGATACTGGACAGGATTTATAGCCAGAGATTTCAAGGACTCGATCTGTTCGGTCACTGTCATGGTTCCGAGTTCGGCAGCAATCGAAGCCCCCACGCGTCCGGCAACAACCATCGCGGTCAATACAGGCCCCAGCTCTCGGCACAAAGAAACCGATATTAGATCCGCAGTGAATTTCTCAGCTGAAAAAAGTTTTAGCTGATAGGCTGATTGTAAAGCAAGCACCATGCCCGTAAAGAATGCGGTGAGAAAAACAAGAGGCAGCGACTGCACGCCGATCTTGTTCATCTGGTCGAGAGTCGCCTTCCAACGAATTTTTTTAGATGTCAAAAAAATGCAAGCGTCCGCAAAAAGAATCGCAATGCCTCCGGCACCCTGAAAGATGTCAAGACACCCTGCCCCAAACTTTTGAAGCCATGACCGAACCGATACGTTCCGTCTCAGATCATCCCAATCCAACATAAATCTCCTGTTTTACAAACTCATCAGAACTTCAATTTGGGACCGAATTTAACAACTTTTTCGTCCTCTTCGGCATCCTGAACTTCGGAGGGCCTCTTTCCCCGCATCGTCTCCGACGATTGCACTTCCAGGGTTGAAAATTCTCCCCAACCCCCCAGATTTGAACTGTTCAATTCCAGACTGCGGTCCTTTTCGTGAAGGACCGCCTCGAGGCCCTTCCAAATCACCAGGTTGTCGGGCGTTTGTATTTTTACTCCCGCGAATATATTGTCAAGCTTCAAATCCAGCGCCCCGTTCAGAAAAAAAACCGTCCGGCCTTTCCAAATCTTGGAATCCTTTAGCGACAGATAAGGAAGAAATCCACGGAGTTGAATGATACCACGGTCATAATCAAGTTGTCCCCATTTTCCGTCATGAATATTGAAAACACCCGAGACCTCGGGCTTCGCGAGATCCCCTTCCACCGATAGTTTTCCCTCCAGGCGGCCCCCGAGCGCCTTAGGCAAAGGCTTGGCCGCGAACTGGTGCACCGTCCCTAGGTCAAAATCTGTCACACTCAACAGAAGTTTTAGATGCGGATTTTTTCCGGGCTTCGTCGTTTGTCCCGTCATTTGGAATTTATTTCCCCACGCGCACCGGATACCTGTAATTCCGACGGGGCTTAATTCAAAAACTCCCTTCAGATCCTCGAACGGCTGACGGTCCAGAATGAAGTAATCCGTTTCAAATTCCCCTTTGAACAAAAGATTGCGGCCTTGCCAACGCGGCGACATGGAATGGAGAAAAAGCTTCCCCTGCGTCACGAGGTCCATGCCAAAAGCTTTGACGTGGTCCAGATGAAAATTTAGCACAAAATCCAGCCCCCGGAGATTAGAGTGGATCGCCATCCGCTTCGCGCCTTTTTCAAAACCCAGCTCATAGTTCCCGCTGGCAAAATCAAATTCTCCTCGACCCTGATACCCCGAATCGACCACCAGAGAATCCATCACAAAACGCTTCCGCTCCTGGTGGACTTTCCCGGAAAAATCAAAAACCCGCCCCTCCATCGGCTGAAAAGTCCCCTCGAGCGTCTGATGCGGCAGGCTCAACGCGAAATCCAGTTTTATCCAAGGAGCACCTTTCCCGATCCTGACATGCGCGTTCACCTCAGGCTGCCTCTCATGATTCAAAAAGGCGCCGGAGAATTCCGCGTACCATCCGTACAAAGTCCCCTCGAGGCCTTCAAAAGAAAGATCGTGCCCCACCCAATGGACCTTCCCCTTAAGCTCTTTGAACGGAAGCGGAATATCCTGCGCGAGATCCATGGCATCCAATTCCAGCCAAAGATCATGCGTGCTCTTGGAAGGATCGACCGTGCCATAAATGTGAACACGCCCGTCCATGATCCCGGTGACGCGAGCGCGCACATCCACTTGGACTTTTTTATCAAGAGACGGCAGGATCTTGCCTTCCACTTCTTGGAGCAGAATCTCCTTCCCAAGCGACGAAAGAAGATACCGGATCTCTCCTCCTTTGAAATCCAGGGACGGCATAGAAAAGCCCGAAGAACCACCAGGGGCATTTTCAAAATAGCGGTAAGGAAATTGATCCTGCTCGATCAGGATCGCGGGGTTTTTTAACACCACGCCTGTCGGAGCATCGAACTTCCGATTCCAAAGTTGTTTCAGGTTATAGCGGAAAAGAAGGCGGTCCGCGCGGATCAATTGGGACCCCCCCCTCGCGATAGAGGTTTCGATGAGGATCTTTTCGAGCGCGAGCTGGTTCAGATGGTAGGGACGAATCTCACCGATGTGGACGGTGGCCTTAAGATATTGGCCGACCTTTTGCTCGGCAAAACGCTTGAAATCCTCGGAACGGGCGACGCGGTTCAGAAGAAAATTAAAAAGAAGCGCGCCGGTCACCGACACAAGCGCGAGAACGGAAAGAACTATTTTTAGAAAACGACGCATGCGCGCGGATCTCTCGCGCTAGGTCGCTTTTTCAAAAGAGATCCGTTCCCCGCGGATCTCCGCCACGATCTTGTCCCCTTCCGCGAATTTCCCCTCGAGGATCTCTTCAG
This sequence comes from uncultured bacterium, assembly GCA_964389345.1. Taxonomy (GTDB): domain Bacteria; phylum Omnitrophota; class Omnitrophia; order Omnitrophales; family Aquincolibacteriaceae; genus Aquincolibacterium. Next base: position 2,661 of record CAYMER010000078.1, read on the forward strand.
CCAGAACGTTCTCGATAAAACGTTGTATTGTTCTCTTGAGCGGCCGGGCCCCAAACACAGGGTCATACCCTTGATCGATCAGGAACTTCAGGACTTCTTCGGAGAGGACCAATTCTATCTTCTTGTCTTTGAGACGATCATGCACTTCCTTGAGCTCGATATGAATGATCTGTTCCAGATCCTGGCGCGTCAGCGGATGAAAAACGATAGTGTCATCCACGCGGTTCAGAAATTCAGGGCGAAAAACTCTTTTCGTCTCATCCAAAAGCTTCTGCTTCAGCCCCTCGTAATTCATCTCATCTT
>CAYMER010000079.1:0-3415 GCA_964389345.1 uncultured bacterium
TTCCGATCTCCGGCTATTTTCAAAAGACCAGGCACTCAGGCGGCGAAAGACGGCTCGCAGGACGGCGTCTGTCAACATGAGCCGACTTAAGAAACTCGCGCATTCCTCGAAAGAGGAAGATGCTACTTCTTTTTTTGTAGAGCTTGAAAAAGCCATGGTCCAGTACATCGCGGACAAATGGAATCTTTCGACTTATGGTGTGACGCGACAGGATTTGGAAGAGACGCTTGCTGCGCATTTCGGTGCGGAGGACGCGCATTTGAAAGACGTGTTTGAACTTTACCGTCTTTGTGATGAATCCCGTTTTGGAAAAGGTTCAATCCCTCAGGCGTCGAAAAAGATCGGGCTTAAGATCTTCCAGGATACTGTGAACCGGATCGAAAGAATGAGAAAATGATAAATTCCAAAGTTCCAAGAGACAAGAACCAAACAATATCCAATAAACCAATTTCCAACGGCTCGAAGGGCTCACGGTCCGTCTTGTTTGGAAGATTGGGATTTGGAGATCGGAATTTATTTTGTTATTGTATCTTGGTGATTGGTTTTTGCTCGTTATATCTGATGCCGTTTTTGTCCTATGCTGCGCAGTCCGGCACCGGGTCTCTTTTTCAAGAGGCCAATACGAGTTACCGGACCGGGAATCACGCGAAAGCGGCGGAGCTTTATGAGTCTTTGATTGAACGGGAACCGGGCGTTGCGGCTTTCTATTATGATCTTGCGAATACATATGTGCGGATTGGAAAACTGAGTAGCGCTATCCTGAATTATGAAAAAGCCCTGTGTCTTGATCCTCGGAACGGAGATATTCGGGAGAATTTGCGTTATACGCGCGGGCTTTTGGAATACCGTGTTGAGGATACGCGTAATTGGTACTTGAAAGCCACCGAGGTCGTGCTGAAATATGTGACGGAGCGTGAGGTTTATGCCGAGGTCCTCGCGGTCTTGTTCATTTTCCTGGTCGGGGGGATACTTTATTTTCTGAACGGGCGTGGGATGTTCTGGAATCCGTGGCAGCAATTCGTTTTTATCGTGCTCTTGCTCGCGGCGTTTGTGGCGTTTGGCAAACAGGTGCAGAGCAATGTGATCCGCGATGCGATTGTGATGCAAAAAGAGTGCGAAGCCCGTTACGGTCCCTCGGAACATGACCAGGTCGCGTTTCGCATGGGCGAGGGAATCAAAGTGTTCGTGATGGACCGGCGCGAAGATTGGAGCCGCGTGCTTTTGACGAACGGGGAGAGCGGTTGGGTGAGGGATTCGGACATTGCAGAGGTCAAGGTATGAAAAAGAAACTCCCGGATGCCAAAGGTCATTTTGGTCCTTACGGCGGTCGCTATGTTCCCGAGACGCTTGTGAAGGCCTGCGAAGAGTTGACCGCGGCCTTTCAGAAGATCAAGAAAGACAAAAAGTTCCGTGAGGAGCTGCGTCATTATCTTGAGACTTACGCCGGACGTCCGACCCCGCTTTATGAAGCAAAAAATCTTTCCAAACATTTTGGCCGCGGACGGGTCTTTCTTAAACGCGAAGATCTTCTCCATACCGGCGCGCATAAGATCAATAATACGCTCGCTCAGGGGCTTTTGGCCAAACGGCTCGGGAAGACCCGCATCGTGGCCGAGACCGGCGCGGGACAGCACGGCGTCGCGTCCGCAACAGCGGCCTGTGTCTTTGGGCTTAAGTGCGTGGTTTATATGGGGGCGGTGGATATGGAGCGCCAGGCCCTGAACGTTTACAAGATGAAACTTTTGGGCGCGGAAGTGCGGCCGGTCCATTCGGGATCCAAGACCTTGAAGGACGCGACGAACGAGGCGATCCGTGACTGGGTCACGAATGTTGAGGATACGCATTATCTTTTAGGTTCGGTCGTGGGGCCGCACCCCTATCCCGAAATGGTCCGGGAATTCCAGTCGGTGATCGGGAAAGAGACTCGCGCCCAGATTTCCCAGCGGGCTGGGAAATTGCCGGACTATCTTCTAGCCTGTGTCGGCGGCGGCAGTAATTCCATGGGATTTTTCCATCCGTTCCTTAAGGACCGCAGCGTCAAAATGATCGGGATTGAAGCGGCCGGTGAGGGTGTTTCCACGCCACATCATGCGGCCTCGATCACAAAAGGAAGGCCCGGTATTCTTCATGGGATGAAAAGTTATTTGCTTCAGGATAAGAATGGCCAAGTCTTGCTCGCGCATTCGATCTCCGCGGGGCTGGATTATCCGTCCGTCGGACCCGAGCATTCGTATTTGAAGGATTCGGGTCGCGTAGCATATCACGCGGTGACGGATGGTGATGCACTCAAAGGTTTTGAGATGCTGACCAAGCTCGAGGGGATTATGCCGGCCTTGGAACCCGCGCACGCGTTGGGCTATTTACCCAAGCTGATGCCTAAGACACGGAGTTCGGATATTGTGATCGTTTGTCTTTCCGGCCGCGGAGACAAAGACATTCATACGGTGCAGCAATGCCTTTAAAGGCAAAGATCCAATAACCAAGCAATGACCAATAACCGATTTTCAATCAACAGCAATTGTGTTTGGTGTTTGGTTTTTGGAATTTGTTTGGATCTTGTATCTTGGTGATTGGAAATTGAATAGTGAAACTATGAAAAATCTGATGACAATAAAGATCAACGCGGCTAAGCGGAAAAAACGGAAGTTGTTTTGCGTTTTCCTGACGTTGGGTTATCCCAGCGTCGCCGCGACGGAGCGGCTGATTCTCTCATCCGAAAAAGCGGGAGTGGATATCATCGAGTTGGGGTTTCCGTTTTCAGACCCGTTGGCGGACGGACCGACGATCCAGTATTCGTCCGAGCAGGCGCTTAAAAAACATGTGACGATCAAAGACGCGTTTGCTCTCGTGCGTCGTCTACGTCAAAAAGGTGTGAAGGTCCCGATCGTTTTCTTCGGTTATTTCAATCCTGTTTTTTCGTACGGTGGAAAGGCTTTCGCCCGGGACGCGAGAAGCGCGGGGATGGATGGTTTGATCATCCCGGACCTGCCGCCGGAAGAAGAACCCAAGTTCCAGAAAGCATGCCGGAAACAAAAACTTCACATGGTGCAGCTCGTCGCTCCGACGACCGCGGACTCAAGAGCCAAAATGCTTGTGCAAAAGTCTCAAGGTTTCATCTATTACGTCTCGCTCCGAGGTGTGACCGGCGCGCGGAAAGCATTGCCCTCGGATCTCAAGGCTCATCTTGCGAAATTAAAACGGATAACAGCCAAGCCTGTTCTGGCCGGGTTCGGTATCTCGACTCCTGAGCAGGCCAGAGCGATCTCAAAAATGTCGGACGGTGTGATCGTCGGCAGTGCTGTGATCGAGCATTTGAAACACGGAATACCTTTTGCTGAGAGGTTCATCTTCAAAATGTCGCAAGCAGTGCACGGCGCATGAGCGGTGCGCTGCTGGGTCTTGATCTCGGAGAAAA
>CAYMER010000080.1:0-2839 GCA_964389345.1 uncultured bacterium
GGGAAGCCTTCGAAATGATGGGTGCTATCCGGAGGGCGGCGGAAAGACGATTCGATTTGACGGGAAGCTTTGAAGTTTCCAGTTCCATCATTGTCTCAGACGGGGCGGGCCAATTTGGAGGCGATTCTGGGAATTGGTCAGAACTTGGAATGAGCGGTCCTGAGAAGTCAACGACTTGGTCCTTTCGCTATAATGGAGGGAATGGAACCGATAAAGTTTACGCTGTGCGGATTAAAAATGACGGAAACGAACTTAAGTGTGATTATGATAACGGAGATACCAGTTGGAGTTGTAGAGGAATCTTCAAGGCGGTTTATACGACGAACCCCAACAAGGCGAGCGGTTGTACGATTTAAAACGGAGAGAGCGATGGCGCTTGAAAATCTCGAAAAAGTTCCCGTCAAAAAATTGATATTTTAGTTATTCTCGTCGGCGTTCTCGCCTTTATTTTGCTGCCGCATTGCTGCTGGCTCTGATAGTCATAATCAGCTCGATGCTTTTTCAGATCTGAGAAGGCGCGGACTCAATTCTGCCTGACGGGGTTCCAAGAAAAAACTGTTTTCCCCTAGGATAACCTTAAAAGGGAGCGATCAGAGAGAATGGGAGGGGTTGTGGGGGCGGACATTGAAGGGGAGTATTACAAAACCAGATATTTAAAATCAGAAAGGTTTTACGAGGATGGAAAACAACAGGGACTGTCTAGTAAGAAACATTACAGGAGCCTGAAAACCGAGGGGGCGTTTGGAAAGTGTAAGGGGCTGGTTAAGTATTATCGTGCAAACGGGCAATTAGAATCAGAGAGTGTTTACAAGAACGGAAGACGTGAAGGGCTGTGTAAGGGGTATTATGAAAATGGACAATTACTATGCGAGGAAGTTTACAAGAATGGAAAGCGCGAGGGGTTGGTTAAGTATTATCACGCAAACGGACGCTTAGAATCAGAGAGCGTTTACAAAAATGGAAAGCGTGAGGGGTTGGCCAAGTGTTATTACGCAAATGGAAGATTAGAGTCAAAGATTGTCTACAAGGACGGAAAAAGTGAGGGGCTGATTAAATATTATCACACAAACGGGCACTTAAAGAAGTGAGAACTCAATGGCCGAAGAACCCGAGCGTGCAAGATGGGGACGGCCTGGGCAGCGAAGTCGATTTTCAGAAATTATAACGGTTCGATCTCAAGAAGCAAAAGATTCTTCCGACCCTGTACGCGCCCGGCGCGCACAGGTGGCCTTTTTGCTTTTAAGGGCCCAAAAATTTTAACGGTAAATCCCTGGTTTGCGCGTTTTAAAGCATTTACAATATCCCCATGAACCCCCTTAGCTCTCTGAGCCAATCCCTCAAATCTCTTAACACGTTTGGGATCGATGCCAAGGCGAAATATTTTGACGAGATCCGTTCGGTCGAGGAATTTAAAAAGCTTGCCGGCGACAAACGGTTTTCCGTCGAAAAGAAGCTCGTTCTTGGCGGGGGTAGCAATATTCTTCTGAGCGGCGATTTTAACGGGTGGGTCATAAAAAACGCGATCCCAGGAATTGCGATCGCAAGTGAAACGGAAACCGAGGTCATAGTGCGAGCCGGGGCCGGTGAGGATTGGCATGGTCTGGTTCTGTGGTGCATCGAAAAGGATTACGGGGGGCTTGAGAATCTCTCACTGATTCCGGGTCTTGTAGGAGCCGCGCCCATTCAGAACATCGGGGCTTACGGGGCTGAACTCAAAGATACATTTCATGAACTGGAAGCGATCGAGATCCGTTCACTCGCCCCGGTGAAGTTTAGCGCCCTAGATTGCGTTTTTGGATATCGGGATAGCGTTTTCAAACATAAATTCCGGGGAGAGTTCCTTATCACCTCAGTTTCATTTCGGCTTACAAAGCTCTCGTCTCCTCAAACCGCTTATCATTATCAGACGGAATACGGCGATGTGAGGTTGATGCTGGAAGCAATGAAAGTTCAGGATCTTTCTCTCGAGGTGGTGAGTGATGCGATCTGTCGGATACGGCGCGCCAAGCTTCCGGATCCGAAGGAACTTGGGAATGCCGGAAGTTTTTTCAAGAATCCCTCTATTTCTCATGCTCAGTTCAAAATGTTTGTCTCCCAGTATCCCATGATGCCGTATTATCTTCAGCAGGACGGTACCGTGAAGGTCCCGGCAGGTTGGCTTGTCGAACAATGTGGATGGAAGGGGAAGACGGTCGGTCGGGCCGGGTGTCATAAAGATCAGGCTCTGGTGCTGGTCAATTACGGCGGCGCGACGGGGCAAGAGATACTGGAACTTTCGGATGCCATTCGGCGATCCGTGGAGGAACGATTCGGAATCGAACTGTCTCCCGAAGTGAACGTGATCTAGCACGTCATCCGGATGGAGGTGAGCGGTGTTTGAAGAAGAAGAGCCGAAGGATTGGGAAATGAAGGATGAGGATCCACCGGAAAGTTTGAAGCGGAAGTGGGAGTGGGATGAGGCGCCGGATCGCGGGACGGTTATTTGTCCGGCTTGCAAAAAAGAAATCTCGTCGGGGAATTTGGCATGTATTTTTTGTGGCTCTGTGATCTCGCAAGCAAGCTGTCCGGGCCGTTGTTTTTTAGCGTGGGTCAAACGTTTATTCAAGAGGGGATGATATGAAAAAATGTCCGTACTGTGCGGTCCCAATACCAATCAATCGAAGCAAGGCGGAGATTGGGGCCGTCCCAACTACCATGAATCAAAAGAAAATAAAAGTTGGGGCGGAAGAGATTCAGGCTGAGGCGATTAAATGCAAGCACTGCGGCACGGATCTTTTAGAGCCCTCGAAAGCTTCCAAAACGCCGTGGTACGCCAAGACCGCGACCTTAGTGATCAGCT
>CAYMER010000081.1:0-11734 GCA_964389345.1 uncultured bacterium
TGGGGTGAATTAAGGAAAGCAGGACTGGCGCTAGTTCCAATAAATTAAAAGAAATATTAAGGTCACTAGCGCCCGTAGCTCAATTGGATAGAGCACCACACTACGGATGTGGGGGTTGCAGGTTCAACTCCTGCCGGGCGCGATTTAAAAAGGCGTCCCCTGAACAAGGGGGCGCCTTTTGAATTTATGCTTCTGCGGGCGGACGGATTCTTGCCTGGAAGCTGCGGCTAGGGCAGATAGAACATGGAAGAACTTCTTGGTTTCGCCTCTTGACAATATCGCTTTAAAGTGATATTGTTTTATCGGGAGACAAGACAATGAGATCTTATACCAGCAACTTACAATCCATGAATGAGATGCCGGCTTGGCTGAAGCCTGTATCCGTAGGGCTTCAAATTCGCCAGATACGGGAAGCCTTAGGCATGACACAGCTACAGCTTGCTGAGCGAAGCAACCTCCGGCAGAGCGTCATTGCAGAGATCGAAAGCGGCAAAAGAGCCGATCTCTGTCTGACGACCATTGCAAAATTGGCAGGGGGATTGAACTGCCAGTCTGTGGTGCAAATAGTGCCTCAGAAAAAGATCCATGATCTCATGGACGAAAAAAGCACGGAGCTGGCCCGGAAAATCGTTGCGGCATCCTCCGGGTCTTCAGCGATTGAGTTGCAAACGCCCAAGCAGAGTGTTATAAATAAAGAAATCAACGAGATCAAAAGAGATGTTTTGGGCAAGCGCAGAGCCAGCTTATGGCAAAAGATATAACGAGCGATGACCAAAAAGGCCAAACGCCTTTAGAGGACATCTCCGGGCTGCTTGTGGCTGTGAAAAGCAGGCAAGAGCTGAATGATCTGGAGTTTAAGAATAACAGTGCGGCCTCCAGAAAGTATCTGCTCAAAAATCTTACCGGGAAGTCCGCTCCGTTCACCTATGAATGGGTGCAGAAAATCCACAAAGATATGTTCGGAAAGGTTTGGCGGTGGGCAGGAGTACCTCGCACCAGCGATTTGAACATCGGAGTTCCGAAAGAAAAGATCGGCGCGGAAATTCATAAGCTCTTCTACGATCTGGGACAATGGGAAGCGCGAAAAGAGCGGCCTTTGGAGATAGCCGCAAAGATCCATCATCGCCTGGCTTTTATCCACCCTTTTCCCAATGGTAACGGCCGTTGGGCGAGAATGATCGCGAATCTCTATCTCCACAGGGAGAAATTGCCTATCGTGCAATGGCCTGAGAACCAAAAAATCTTCAGACCTGAATACTTGAAAGCATTAAGATCGGCGGACAAAGGCGATCTCGACCCTTTTCTGAAGCTGCATAACGAGCATTGGCGATCTTCCTGAGTAAAAGAGGCGAATGAAAGTCAGGGACCATGGAAAAACCGCATCACGAGCATTTTATGAAAGAAGCGATCAAGCAGGCGGTCATCGCTCTGGAAAAAGGAGAGGTGCCGGTCGGGGCGGTGGTCGTGTGGAAGAGCAAGATCATTGCGCGCGCTTACAATCAGATGGAAATGCTGCATGATCCAACCGCCCATGCGGAAATGATAGCGTTAACCCAGGCTTCCGAAACGCTGAGCCAGATGCCGGAGGCAAAACCAGCCGGCGGAAAAGAACATCGCGGGTCGCTTGAGGGCGCGACACTTTATGTGACCCTCGAGCCGTGTCCCATGTGTGCCGGAGCGCTCGTGGTGACCAAGTGTACGAGCTTGGTTTATGGTGCGCGCGATGCGAAAGCCGGAGCTTGCCACAGCCTTTATCATATTACGGAAGACGACCGCCTGAACCACCGCGTGAAAGTGACGGGAGGTGTTATGGCGGATGATTCGAAGTTCCTGCTCGCGGAATTTTTTAAGAATTTGAGGAAAGAGAAAAGATAATAAATTTGTACGGCGGAAGGCGTACGGCGTACCGCGCAAAAACAAAACGCCGTACTCCGTACCCCGTACGGCATTCGTGGAGAGGTGGCTTGGCAGTCACCGCCTGCGAAGCGGCGGGATGCCGCCAGAGGCGGCAAGTGGTTTCCGCCAAAAAATTGGCGGATCCGCCCACGCTGTGTGGCGGAGAATGCAAGCGGCAGTCTTGCCCGCCACAAAGCTTGGACGGGTCCGCCTCTGGCGGAAAAACTTTAAGGCTATTATCGCGGAGGGATGGCAGAGCGGTCGAATGCGGCGGTCTTGAAAACCGTTAGGGTCGCAAGACTCTCGTAGGTTCGAATCCTACTCCCTCCGTTTTACTTGTGTAAAACGACGTTGCCGTCGAGGCCTAAGGAAGGCCTCGCACGGCAGACGCCGCAAGCTTCGGGAAAGGAGGATTCGAAGGGAGCGCTTGTTTACAAACATGACAGTCGTCATGTTTGTAAGTGCGGGTGGCCTACCGAGGCGAAGCCGAGGAGCCGAATCCTACTCCCTCCGTTTTACTTGTGTAAAACGACGTTGCCGTCGAGGTCTAGTGAAGACCTTGTCCGGCAGGCGACGCGCCAAAATTTATGAACCTCTTATTTCTGATTATCTGCTCCATGGCCGTTCTGTTCCTGGGTTACCGGTTCTACGGGAATTTTCTGAGCCAGGTCCTCGGGCTGCGGGATGATGTTCCGACTCCGGCATGCACGCTGCGCGACGATGTGGATTTTGTTCCGGCGGGGAAGTGGTATCTCCTGGGGCAACACTTTTCCGCGATTGCGGCTGCAGGGCCGATCGTAGGGCCCATTCTCGCGGGTATGTGGTTCGGCTGGCTGCCGACACTTCTCTGGATCCTCCTCGGCGGAATTTTTATCGGCGGCGTTCACGACATGCTCACCGTGGCGGCCTCCGTGCGCCACCAAGGCAAGTCCATCGCGGAAGTCCTCAGGGAATATACGAGCCGGCGCGGCTACATTCTCTTCCTGCTTTTCCTCTGGTTCTCTCTTGTTTATATCATCACGACTTTCATGGATATCACCGCCGGAACTTTCACCGACCCCGTCAGAGGCGCGGGCGTCGCGTCGTCTTCCATGATGTATCTCGGGCTTGCCGTCGTCATGGGGATCGTTCTCCGGAAATTCAATCCGCCGCTTGGAGTCACTACAATTATCTTTCTTCCGCTGGTATTTGTGGCCGTGTATCTTGGTCCTCATTTTCCGCTCGCCATGTTATCCGTTGGGAATCTGGACCCTCGCGCGATGTGGAACGGATCGCTCCTGATCTATTGTTTTATCGCGGCCGTGATCCCGATGTGGCTTTTGCTCCAGCCTCGGGGTTATCTCGGGGGGTTTTTTCTGACCTTGATGGTGGGGGTGAGCCTGCTTGGAATTATTGTGGGGAATTTTATTCAGCCTTTTGTGATCCAATATCCGGCATTCACCGGATGGATCAGCCCGGGAGGGTTTCCGATCTTGCCGCTTCTTTTTACAACCGTGGCATGCGGCGCATGTTCGGGTTTTCATGCCATGGTCGCCTCCGGAACAACCTCAAAACAGATCGCTAAAGAATCCGACATCAAGCTGGTGGGATATGGGGGGCTTCTCCTGGAAAGCCTTGTGGCGGTGATCGCCCTTGCGACCGTTTTGATCCTTTCGGTCTCAAAGGCGAATACGCTCCAGGACCCCAATCAGATCTTCGCTCATGGCGTCAGCGTCTTTTTAGGCCGGCTCGGAGTTCCGCAGGAGCTCGCGCTTAATTTTGCGCTTCTCGCTTTCGCGACATTTGTCTACGACACCTTGGACGTGGCGACGCGTCTGGGACGGTATATTTTCGAAGAGCTAACGGGATGGCGCGGTAAATGGAGTCCTTACGCGGCAGCCATGATCACGCTCATCCTGCCGGCAATCTTTGTGACAACCCGGATGACGGACGCCTCCGGGCATGTAATTCCGGCGTGGAAAATGTTCTGGTCTGTTTTCGGCTCAAGCAATCAACTGCTTGCCGCGCTGGTACTTCTAACCGCGAGTCTTTGGCTTTTTAAAAACAAAATGCGTTATGCCGCCGCTTTGTGGCCGGCGGTTTTCATGATGATCGTGGCGATGAGCTCGCTTTTCTTCATCTTAAAGCCCTGGATCCTGGAAATGGTTTTTCAAAGGAGATTTCTTTTCAATCCCATGGGGATCACGGGCGCGTTGCTCGCGGGTCTCGCCCTCCTGCTTTTGACGGAAGGCGCCAGTATTTTTGTAAAGGCGCGAAGAGGAACGGCCGAAATAGTTAAAAGCAAAAACGCCGAGGATCTTCGATGACAAAAGAATTCAGCGAGTTCAAGGATCGCAGGAAATTTGTTCGCGTGAGCATTTACGCGATTTCAAGATTTTTTTGTCCTCTTCGTGATATGGAGGTCGGCGTGCAGACCCGGATCTCGGACATTTCCGAAGGAGGAGCGCTGCTTGTGACTTTCATGGAAGGAGTGCCTGTTGGGGCCCCGGTTAAAATGAGCTTTGTGTTGCCGGGGGAGGAGGGACTGTTTATTTCCCTGGAAGGGATCGCCCGGCATACGGGGGCTCTCGATAAAGACCTTTTCCGATCCGGCGTTGAATTCCTCAAGCTGAAGAAAAAAGACCTGGAAGCTGTCCAAGGGTACGTTACAGCCCACAAGAAAAAATAAAGCCGGGGAAAAGCGAACGTTAAGGCTCTTTCGTTCCCCGCTCTCCGACAGTTTTCAGGGCTTTCCGATCATGTCGCGGACGAATTGGTCGAGCAGGGTTTCCAGGTTGATCGGCTTGGTCAGATATTCCGCGGCCCCCAAAACCATCATTTTTTTGACAGTCTCCGTGTCCCGGTGACCGGTGAGAACGACCACGGGAAGGGATGGGAATTGTTCGCGGATGAGGCGCATGACCTCGGCCCCGTCCATGCCGGGCATGCCGACATCCAGAAGGACCAGTGACGGAAAATCCCTTTTGATCATGGCGAGGCCCTCAGGACCGCTCAAGGCGTAAGAAGCAGAGTATCCAGCGTCAAAAAGGAATTCCGTGACCATTTTGCAGATCTCAGGCTCGTCGTCGATAATCAGGATCTTTTTGGGCATCGCTTTTTTCTCCTAAGGGTGACGCTATTATAAGACAGGGGAGCGTTTTTTTAAAATAGCTATCTTTTAACCCTCGCAACGCACGAGTTTCCGGTTTTTTATGTCGCCAAATCGCTAGAGGATTGGTAGGATAACCCCGCTTAAACACAACGGAGCTTACGATGATTAAAAGTTTCTATTACAAAAAAGGCGCGGAGCTCGAAACGGATATTTCCAGAAGCCGCATGTTCTCCGTTTTTGGAGAAAAAGCGGGGCTTCTCTGGGTCGATCTCGAAGCGCCGAACGAATTCGAAGAAGAGACCTTAGTCGAGATCTTCAATTTTCACCCGCTGGCCGTGGAAGACTGCATCACGGACCAGTCCCATCCCAAAGTCGATGACTATGAGGAATACCTTTTCATGGTTGTTCACGCTATTACCATGAAACAAAGAGGAAAGAATGAGGAGTTCGGGACAAGCGAGCTCGATCTTTTCATCGGCGACAATTATGTGGTGACCGTACACCGGAATTCCTTGGAATGTGTAGCGCAAATCCGGGACTCTGCCGTCAAAAAAACAACGACGATCATGTCCGGAGGCTCCGATATTCTTGCCCACGCGATTCTTGACCGCCTCGTGGACAATTACCTGCCGGTCCTGGACGAATACGATGTGAAGATCGACACGCTTGAAAAGGAAATGTTCAATCACGTATCAAAGAATTTTCTGCAAACGCTTCTTCAGGCCAAGCAGGACATCTTCAATCTCCGGCGGATCATCGGCCCTCAGCGTGACACAGTTTACTCTCTCACGAGAAATCCGAACCGATTCATCAAACCGAAGAACCTCATGTATTTCCGAGACATCTATGACCATCTTTTCCGGATCCATAGTACGGTCGAGGCGTATCATGAGAACCTGAACAACATCCTGCAGGTCTTTTTTTCGTATTCCTCTTTCAAGTTGAACGAGGTTCTGAAACATCTTACGGTTCTGGCTACGGTCACCATGCCCCCCGTCATCATCGCGAGCATTTACGGGATGAACTTCAAGCATTTTCCGGAACTGGAGTGGGCGATGGGCTATCCGTTCGCTATCGGTCTTTGTTTGCTTTCCTCATTGGCCACGCTCGTCTGGATGAAGTTTAAGAAGTGGATCCAACTCTTCGGGAAATCCCAAGATCCAAGAGACAATAACCAAACAATGACCCATAACCAAATTCGAAGGACCAAACAACCTGGTTTGATATTTGGATATTGGAATTTGCCTGGTGATTGCTTCTTGGTCATTGGTGATTTAAATTTATGATGACCCTCTACGGTTCGTCCCCCGAAGAAATAAAAGAAATCATTCTTTCTTGCGGCCTTCCCAAGTACCGTGCGGCCCAACTCCTCGACTGGATCTACTCAAAGAACGTTCTCGCCTGGGACGAGGTCAGAAACCTGCCCAACGACGCGCTCCAAAAAATTTCTGAAAAAATAAGTCTTACTACGCTCGAACCCGGTGAGGAAAAAAAAGCGGAGGACGGAGGGCCGACCAAATTTCTTTTTAAAACCAAAGACGGACATTTTCTTGAAAGCGTGTTGATCTCACGAAAGGACGCTTACGATCCCGAAGAAGGCGAGGAAGAGATCGTTCAGGGCCGGCGAGAGACCGTGTGCGTTTCGACCCAGCTGGGGTGTAAGATCGGATGCGTGTTCTGCGCGAGCGGGCAGGGGAAATTCACACGCAATCTCACGGCCGGCGAGATCGTCGAGCAAGTCGCACGCATCAGTCGTATGACGGGGAAAAAAATTACGAACGTGGTTTTTATGGGGATGGGCGAGCCGCTCGATAATTTTGCGGAGACCCTGAAGGCCGTCCGTATTTTGATCGAGCCCTGGGGCTTCGCGTTCGGTGCGCGGCGCGTCACGGTCTCAACCTCCGGGATCATCCCGAAGATCCTGGAATTTGTCAAAGCTGTGGACGGCCGCGTCCGGCTTTCCGTGTCGCTCCACTCCTCGATCGATGAGGTCCGGAGCTCCCTTGTTCCGATCAACCGGCGTTACCCCCTGAAGGAGCTTATGAGCGCCCTGAGGAGGATCAGCCAAGATCTGAAACGCGATATTACATTCGAATATACGCTCATCGCCGGAGTGAACGACACCGAAGAAGAAGCCGAAGGCGTGGCCATTCTCGCAAAACCCCTCAAGGCCAAGATCAACGTCATCCCTTACAACCCGATCGCGGAATACCCGCACAAGGCGCCGACCCCGGAGGAAGCAGAACGTTTTTGCGACCAGCTTAAAGACCGCGGTCTTCACGTGACGCTGCGCAAGACCGCGGGACGAGACATCGATGCCGCGTGTGGACAGCTCAGACTTGACCGCGTACGGCGTACGCCGTACTCCTTCCGCCTTCCTGAGTGAAGCTCCACAATTGATTAAACCCCGGTCTTTCCTCATAGATCCGTTCTAGTTGCTTAGTAAAAAAACCATCCGTCATCCCGTCCAAAAGTGACGTGAGCTCATCCATGCGCAGAAGATTTTCAAGATGCTCCTGTTCGGAAACGGGCGGCGTGAAGACCAGAGCGATCTGGAGGCGCCGGCGTTCATAGTAGATGCGCGTGGCTTCCGACAGAAGGTCGTTTCGGAGTTCCACCATCATTTTTTCCCGCGAATCGATCGAGGTTTGGCTGGAGCTGTAGAGTGTGTCTCCGAGGTCCCAGCTGACGTCCGCGTCCCAGCCCTTGCTTACATCCTCGGGGCCCGTGATGTACTTGCCGCTGTAGGTGCTGATGGAGGCGCCGCGATCCAGGCTTTTACCGAATGAAAATGACGGTAACAATCCCGCAAGCCGCGATTCCGCGTGCCACCGCTTGATCTTGCTATTCGCAACATCGGCGTACGTGATGACGCGTTTATGGATTTCGCGGGCGGAAGGCTCCATGGAAATAAGCTCCTTGAAAAGCGCGAGAGCTTCTTCCGGCGGCTGGTAGATCATCATGCTGGGCCCGGCCTCCGGCGTGAAAGGTCCTAGAGGGTACTGGACGAAACCTTCCCCCGTGATCGCGATCAGCTTTTCCTCATTTAAAACGGCAATGCCTTGCGCCCGGTCTTTGGCTAGCCCTTCAAAAAGCCCCGCCCATTTCTGAGCACGAGCGTCGTAAGCATAGACTCCCCGGGGGGTCGCGGCATAAAGGAGGCCTTTTCTCCCCGAATAGGCCAGTTGGAGGACGACCGCGCTTTGAAGACCGCTTCTGGGAAGAGGTTCCCAGCGGTGTCCGCTGTCCCGGCTTTGGAAGACACCCTGGGTGGTTGCAAGGAAAAGTTCTTGCGGGTTACGTTTCGAAACGATCAGATCGTGGATTTTTAGATCATAAGAAAGCGGTTCTTCAGGGGTTTCCAGATTTTCCGTATCCTCCGCGAGCGGCTCAGCGCCGGTCCGGGAGAGATCGAGAACCGAGCGCGCGGAACTCCCGGGCAGCGCGAGATAAAGTGTTTTTTCATCCGCGAGGAAAAGCCGGTCATGATCGAAGACAAGAAGAGGGAGAGGTCCTGATGCGCGGAAAATGGAAGAAGGCGACCAGGTTTTCCCCGCATTTGTCGTTTCCAAAAGACCTTTTTGTGTTCCCAGGAACCAGTGATTAGGATCTTGGGGGTGGACCGCGAAGGCGAGAGGCGTTTTCTCTGAGTCTTTGTAGGCCACGCGCCAGGAGCGGTCTTTCAGGTTTCCCATAAAAATACTGCGGTTTGTGATCGCGAAAATAATGTCCGGCAGAACACCGAAAGAAAACAACCGCTTGATCGGCGCGCTCGCGTCGGCTTGGGACCAGAGCGGTTGCCATACATTTTCTTTTCCGGCCTCGAAGACTTGCTGTCCGGAAGCGACCAAAAACTTGGACATGTCGAGCGGATGGGAAGCGAGGCAGGTGAGCGCGCCGCCGGCCATGGACGGCTGAAGTGGCTTTTGCCACTCCGCCGGCGCCGGCATTTGGAATCCTAAGACGCAGAGAAGCGAGAATATGACACCGAACAACACCGTTTTCATGTCTTGTTTTAACATGGGGGAACCTCCTTTTATTCACTATTATCATATAATATATACACAAAATGCAATAATGTCAACATTTCTTCTGCTTTTCTTCAAAATACGTCCTATAAATAAGCTCCCACCCTTGCAAAAACCCTGTTCGGAGGGTACATTTTAAGGATTAGGCCAGCCAATTTGAGAGGGGTTTCTATTCTTAAAACTAAAAATATCCATTTACAAAGAAGCAAGTCGGCAATTTAAGTCATTGCATAAGATGATTACTTGAGAACAAGCCTTTTTTTTCGTGCGTTCTACTCGTGGGGAAACGGGTGCCGGGAAACAAAAAAAGGACAGAAGAGAAAAATGAGGGGACTTTCTATCTATAAGCGGGTCATCAGCCTGATCGTCGTTGTTTGTTTCCTGACAACGAACGTGCAGGCTATGCCTGTCGAAACAGCGGCGTACGGTGTAAGGAGTACGGAGCTTGAAAAATCTCTCAATGTTCCTGCGGGACTTGGAAGTATCGTTGAAACATATACCGCGCCGCGTACGGATCAAATAACACGCCGTACGAGCGACGCCTCTCGCCGTACCGTTATTTACATCCAAGACGCCCACGACTCGCTCGAGGCTCAGGAAAATATCGCGGAGATGGTCCGCTGGCTCGTAAAAGATTACGGCGTCAAAACCGTCTACGAAGAAGGCTACGAAGGGCCGGTCCCCACGGATAAACTTTTCGGCCAGATCAAGGATCCCACGCTCAAAGAAAAAATCTCATATTACCTGATGGACAAATTGCGCGTCGGCGGCGCGGAGTATGCGCACATTAATCGTACGGCGTACGGAGTACGGAGTACGGCGAATCAAAAAATGGGGACGCCTTCCGCCGTACGCCTTCCGCCGTACGCTGACTGGCAGCTCGTTGGCGCCGACTCGATCTCACTCCATCTCGAGAATATCCGCGCTTACGAGCAGGCCGCCAAGAACCGCGGAGGCGTAACCAAAGACATCCAGCGCATCCGCAAGGAACTTCAGAGGCTGATCGACCGTGATTTCCCTAAGGAAATGAAGGAATGGATGTCTCTTAAGGCGCGGTATCAGAATGGACAGCTGCCGCTGGTGGAATATCTTCAACGAGCGTACGGCGTACGGAGTACGGTGTACGGAGAGACAGGCAAGGAGTCCGGAGTACGGCGTACGGTGAACAAAAAAACAGTTTCGCGTGACGCCGTACGCCTTCCGCCGTACGAAAGCGTCGAAGCCCTTCTCTCTGGCGATGAAAAAAAGATCAAAACGATTAATCTCATAACACTGCTTACCGAGATCAAACAGCTGGAGGATGAGATCGTTGAAACGGGTCTCCCGGCAGAACGCGATAAAAAAACATACGGTTACTACGAAAGCGTTCTCCTGCTTGAAAAACTCAACTCGATCCAACTCAGCGCGGAAGAATACCAGGGCCTAAAAGATTCGCTCGAGGGCCTCAAGACCGAAGACGTCGCCCGGTTTATTGCTCACGAATCCCGCCGCTCACTTGTTTTATTCAAATCTTGGGAAGATCTCATTACGGATTCAATCAATTTCTATGAGTTGGCGAAGAAGCGTGATCTGGCGATATGGAAAATTTTAGGGGATAGGGTACAGGGGATAGGGGATAGAAAAGCCGAAGAAGAAAAGACTAAACCCTATACCCTAAACCCTAATATCTCCGTTCTTGTCTTCGGCGGTTTCCACAAAGAAGCCATCAAGCGGATCCTGAAAGAAAAGGAAATCAGCTACGTCATTTTGTCGCCTTCGATCGGCGCGCCCAGCAAGCGGCATGAAGAGTATTACCGGAGGCTCATGAGCGGGGGGAAACATTCTTTCGAAATGCCTGCGGACATTTCGAAAAGACAAGAGACTATAGACCACAGACTACAGACAAAAAGCCCCCTCTCCTTTGGGGAGAGGGAAGGGGTGAGGGAAAAAAGTCTCCAGTCCCAAGTCTCCAGTCTTCGGTCTGAAGCGGGCATTGCCCGCCAAAGCACCTGTCCCCAACGTGCCGTCACGATGGATTACGGCCTCATTATCGATCGCCTTGCCGAAACCGCCGCGCCATTTCGCAGCGAACTCCGCCAGGACTTTATTTTGGAGATGGACCGCGCTATCCAGGGACGGTTCTTGAACAAAAAAGAACCGTCCCTTTCCCGAGCGACAGGCGCCCTCGAAACACCCGGTGTTGCGAGTAGCTTAACATCAAGCGTTGATACGATCCGCGCTGAAACCCGTCCGGAAGTGCGGGGAGGAGACAAAAAGTTCCAGGATGAAACGCGGCATTTGTTAACGCCGGGGAGGCCTTTCAGCGCCGTGGTCTATCACGGTTCGGACGTGTTTTTCGAAAAATTCAAAGCCGTCAAAGATCACAATCGGGCCAAGGACCGGACAAACATTGAACCCTGGGGAGTGCAATTCAGCACCGACATCCGTTATGCCCGCGACTACATGAGCCGCGGAAGCAGTACGGAAGGGTATCTCTACCAAACAAAAGTCCGCCTGTCGAACGCATTGGAATTATCGTTTCAGGGAAGCATGGATCTTATTCTTTCTTTTTGTAAATACGCGCGGCGCGTCCTTCACAAAAAACCGATCAACGTAACAAATCCTATCCAGGCAACCCTTCTGGTCGAAGACCTGACGGATGAAGAGTTTCTTGCGGTGCGGGAACTCATGACCGGATTCCTCGAAACGACCATGGGTTATGACGGGATCGTTATGTTAG
>CAYMER010000082.1:0-2537 GCA_964389345.1 uncultured bacterium
CGCCCGTAGCTGGGTCTTAAAGATATCCGTACGCGTCAGACAGAAACGGATGGCGCGCCAGCCGAGATAGGGATTCATCTCATGGGGAATTTCGAGTGTGGAAACGAATTTATCGCCTCCGAGATCGAGCGTGCGGATAACCACCGAATGTGGGTGCATCGTTTCCGCGATCTTGCGATAGGCTTCGTATTGTTCCTGCTCGGTCGGAAGCGTCGTCCGGTTCATGTAAAAATATTCCGTTCGGAAAAGCCCGACTCCTTCGCCGCCGTGAGAAATGACGGAGGATACCTCGTGATGAAATTCGATGTTAGCAGCAAGTGTGATGCGTTTTCCGTCGAGCGTCTCAGCTGGAAGGTCGCGCAATTTATCGAGCTCTCCGGTGAGCTGAATGAAACGGTTCTCCTGAGAATTGAATTTGTCGATGGTTGATTGATCGGGATTAATGACCACCACCCCATGCGTTCCGTCCACGATGATCGTGTCGTCGTCCTGAAGCTCACCCACGATCTTGCCAAGCCCCACAATGGCCGGGATCTCTAATGAACGGCCGAGGATCGCCGTGTGCGACGTCGCCCCGCCGATCTCGGTCACAAACGCCATCACTTTGTTCCGATCGAGTGAAGCCGTATCCGAGGGCGATAGGTCGTGCGAAGCAATGATCACTTTTCCCTGGAATTCCTCTAGACGTTTTTTCTCTTCACCGCAAAGATTCGCGAGAAGACGCTTGCCCACATCGCGAATATCTGAGATGCGCTCTTTCAAGTATTCGTCATTGATATGGGAAAAGGCCTGAAAGTAGCGCTGGATTACGGCAGCGAAAGCGTATTCCGCCCCGACTTTCTCGGTCTTAATCACTTCGATCACATCTTCGATCAGGGTCCGATCTTCGAGAATCAGAAGATGCGCCGTAAAAATATCAGAACTTTCCCTGCCGATCTGATCCGAAAGTTTCCGACGGATACCAAGGATCTCGGTGCGAGTGCGCGTAAGAGCTTCTTCGAACCGAGCAATCTCGTTAGAGATCTGCTCAGGACCCACGGAACGCTTGGGAAGATTAAAGGATCCACCGCTGTGCAGGACAAACACCTTCCCGATCGCGATGCCGGGCGATGCCCCGATCCCTTTGTATTCTTTCATGGTCCCAATACCTTTCAATTTTAACGAAGTTGAAATTGGGGCCATCCCAACGACCCTTTATGAAAAAAATCTAGCGTTGGGATGGATTTATTCTCCAAAATTGGATTCTATAAGTTTGGCTAACACTTCCATAGCCACCGCGGCGTCCTTGCCGGTCACGCGCACCGTGATCAAGGAGCCCTTTTCAGCCGCAAGCGTCATGATACCCATGATCGATTTGCCGTCGATCTTGAGATCTTCTTTCTGAACTTCGACCGAGGCCTCAAACCGGTTCGCAGTCTGGACAAAGACAGCGGCGGGCCGGGCGTGAAGACCCAACTTGTTACCGATCACAAAGGTCCGCTCGACCGGTTTTTGCCCAATTTTTTTTTGTCGGTTTATCATTATTCTCCTTGATCGAAAATAAAAAAGTAATCATGACAACCTAAACTTTTCACTTTTTTTCCAAAATGGTAGTTTGGGCAGCCCCAATTACAACTCCGTTGAAATTGATAGGTATTGGGACTTCCAAAATCAACCTCATTAAAAAGAAACAAAGATTTGGGTGTCATAACCGCATCATTCTTCCATTCGCTCGACATGTTCCCTGTAATGCTCCAAAACGAACTTCATCAGAAGCTCCGAATCATGGCGGACCTGCTCGCCTGCCTGAAGAACATCTCCCTGGATGATCTCATAGCCTTTTTCACGGATCCTCTCGATATCCAGCTTTACCGGAACGGCACCCTGTTTGGCATACCGTTGGAGCATTGCCGCCGGAATGGTCGCCGTAGTCACGAAACAGGCATCCACGATTCTTGGATCCGTATGATCCAGAATCACGTTCAAATGGTCCCACGCACTCATCCCCGTGGTCTCGCCGGGCTGCGTCATCGCGTTCATGATATAAACCTTGTAAGCATCGGACCGAAGCACTGCATCGCGAATGTCTTTGATCAAAAGATTCGGCAAAATGCTAGTGTAAAGACTTCCCGGGCCCATGAGAACAAGATCCGCGATCTCGATCGCATCGAGGGCTTCCTGACATGCCTTGCAATCGTCCGGCCGGAGACGGATGCTCCGGAGCGGTTTTTTTAGATCCGTAATGTTCGTCTCACCTTCGACCGAAGTCCCATCCATGAATTCTCCCCCAAGCGTCACTTTTTCAAGCGTCGAGGGAAGCACCCGTCCCCGAATGGCCAAAACCTTGCTGGATTCCGCGATCGCCTTTTCAAAATCGCCCGTGACTTTCGAGAGCGCCGTAATAAAAAGATTCCCGAAGCTATGTCCCTTCAGCCCTTCACCAAGCTCGAACCGGTATTGAAAAAGATCGCGGATAAGCGGCCCGGCATCGGCCAGCGCCACAAGACAATTCCGGATATCGCCCGGCGGTAGCATGTCCATTTCATCGCGCAAACGCC